>CAZNRO010000048.1:0-7407 GCA_964575745.1 uncultured Caldisericota bacterium
ATGTTTTTTTACTTGAAAAAAACAAATTTAGCATTACGAATGGAAGAATTAAGACAAAGAGAATAATCATAAACGAGGGTAAAGTGTTTGAATATGAGAGAATATATAGAATTTTTACAAAAAAAGAGATTGAAGAGTATCTTTCCTTAAGCGGATTCAGGGTAATTAATGCTTTTGGAGATTATGGTAAGGAGCCGCTCAAAGAGAATTCAAAAAGATTCATAGTTTTAGCAGAAAAAAGTTAAATGAAGTATAATAAGCTTATGTTATAATTTACAAAAACAAGAAGGAGAGGAATATGAGTTTCAAAAAGTTCGAGACCAAAGTTAACATACCTAAAAAAGAAGAAGAGATAATAGAATTCTGGAAAAAGAACAAAATCTTTGAAAAAAGTGTTGAGCAAAGGAATCCAGAGAATAGATTTGTATTTTACGAAGGTCCACCAACGGCGAATGGAAAACCTGGTGTTCATCATGGTTTATCAAGAGTCTTTAAGGACTCTGTCTGTAGATACAAAGCCATGCAGGGATACTATGTTGAAAGAAAAGGTGGCTGGGATACCCATGGACTTCCTGTGGAAATAGAGGTGGAGAAGCGTCTCGGACTCAAAAACAAAAGAGATATTGAAAAGTATGGAATAGAGAAATTTATAAAGCAGTGTAAAGAAAGCGTTTTTAAATATAAAAGAGAATGGGAAAGAATGACAGAGAGAATTGCCTTCTGGCTTGATATGGAAAACGCATATGTAACCTATGAAAATTATTATATAGAGACTTTGTGGTGGATAATAAAAGAAATCTCAAAGAAAGGACTCCTCTACAAGGACTATAAAGTTGTTCCCTACTGCCCGAGATGTGGAACTCCCCTTTCCTCTCACGAGGTAGCTCAAGGATACAAGGATGTTTACGACCCAAGTGTCTTTGTTAAATTTAGAATTCCATCCATGGAGAAAACTCATTTCCTTGTATGGACAACAACACCATGGACACTTCCATCAAACATGCTTCTTGCTGTCAACAGAGACTTTACATATGTAAAAGTCCTGTATAAAGACGAGTATCTTATACTTGCAAAGGGAAGGTTAAGCGAAGTCTTTAAGGATGAAGAATATGAAGTTGTTGAGGAGTTTAAAGGAGAGAGACTCATTGACATAGATTATGAACCTTTATTTGATTTCGTGAAACTTGATGTAAGGTTTCACTTTGTAGCACATGGAGATTTTGTAAGTCTTGAAGAAGGAACAGGTATCGTTCATGTAGCACCAGGATATGGTGCAGATGACCTTGAACTTGGAAAGAAATATAACTTACCTGTAATTCAGCTTGTTGGAGAGGATGGGAAATTTAAAGAGGAAGCAGAACCATTCAAAGGTTTATGGGCAAAGGATGCAGATAAACATATAATAAAAGATTTAAAGGAAAGAGGACTTCTTTTTAAAGAGGAAAAATATCTTCACTCCTATCCTCACTGCTGGAGATGTGATACTCCACTTCTTTACTTTGCAAAATCCAGCTGGTTTATAAAAACAACGGCTGTTAAGGAGAATCTCATAAAAAACAATAATAAGGTAAACTGGTATCCTGAGCACATAAAGAAGGGAAGATTTGGTAATTGGCTTGAGAGTCTCGTGGACTGGGCAATTTCCAGAGAAAGATACTGGGGTACTCCTCTCCCCGTATGGAAGTGCAAAAAGTGTGGATACACCCATGTTGTAGGAAGTGTTGAGGAATTAAAAAGTATGGCGAAAAACATGCCAGAAAATCTTGAACTTCATAGACCTTATGTGGACGAAGTAAAACTTGTTTGCCCAAAATGTGGTGGAGAAATGGAGAGAGAAAAAGAAGTTATAGATGTCTGGTTTGATTCAGGTGCTATGCCTTATGCACAATTTCATTATCCATTTGAGAATAAGGAAAAATTTGAAAAGAACTTCCCTGCAGATTACATAAGTGAAGCAATAGATCAGACAAGAGGCTGGTTCTTCACCCTTCATGTTCTTGGAACACTTCTCTTTGACTCACCTGCCTTCAAGAATGTCCTCTGTCTTGAGCTTGTCCTTGATGAAAAGGGCGAGAAGATGAGCAAACACAAAGGAAATATAGTTGACCCATGGGAAGTGCTTAACAATGAAGGTGCTGACGCATTCAGATGGTATCTATTTACTGTAACACCTCCATGGATGCCAAGAAGATTCTCAAGAGAGATGGTAGAAGTAAGTTTAAGAAACTTCATAATACCTCTAAGAAGTAGTACATCATTCTTTACTCTCTATGCAAATATAGATAAATTTAGTCTAAATGATTCTGATTCTCCCCCATTAAATGAAAGAAGTATTCTTGATAGATGGCTCATATCAAGATTAAACTCCCTCATCAAATTCTCCATAGAGAAACTTGAAGAATACAACATCACAGAAGCTACAAGAAAAATGGAGAGATTTACCACTGAACTCACCAACTGGTATATAAGATTAAACAGAAAGAGATTCTGGAAAGGAAAAATGGATAAAGACAAACTATCTGCCTACTTTACCTTGTACGAAGTTTTAAAGAAACTTTCAATACTTATAGCACCATTTGCTCCGTTTATCTCAGAGGAGATATATCAAGCCATCGTTGTACCTGAAGATAAAGATGCTAAAGAAAGTGTACATCTTGAAGACTATCCTGAACCTGATGAATCCTTAATTGATAAGGAGCTTGAAGAAAGAATGGATTTTGTAAAAAATATTGTAGAGCTTGGAAGATCTGCAAGAAAGAAATCAAAAGTAAAGGTGAGGCAACCTCTAAGAAAAATGATTGTCTTTTCAAAAGACAAGAAAGATATTGAAGATCTTAAAGATATAATACTTTCAGAACTCAACATAAAAGAGATTGAGTTTAAGGATGATGAACAAAATTACATAAGCTATCTTATCAAACCAAATTATAAACTTCTCGGGCAGAAACTTGGAAAATACCTGAAAAATCTCGAAAGTCTTTTGAAGGATAATCCAGATTCTCTCTTAAATGAATTAAATGAAAAAGGGCACATTCAGCTAAAAACAGATGAAGGTGAAAAGAAAATTACAAAAGATGAATTGATAATAGAAAAGTCTCCAAAAGGAAATTACTCCATAGGATGGAATCAGGGATTGACGGTATTATTGTCTCTTGAGATAGATGAAGAGCTTAAGAAAGAGGGATGGTTAAGAGAGTTTCTCCATTTCGTACAAAATGCCAGAAAGAAAGCAGGGCTTGAAGTTACAGACAGAATAATTCTTGGACTTAGCTTACCTGAAGAGAAAAGAAAAATAGTAGAGGAAAATGATTCCTTTATTAAAACTGAAGTCCTTGCTGATGAGATAAAATTCGAGGAATTAGAAGAAGCCTTTAAGGACAGGTTTGAGGAAGGAGAGATCTATATTAAAAAGAGTTAATATACGATACAACTTCTTCCTCTTTTTTCTGAAAATATAATTATGGATTTTAATTCTTCAGTATCCTTGGCCATAGACCATCTGTAGATAAATTTCTCATCTTTAACTATTGCGAGAAGTTCCGCTGTTGCACACATGGCAATCTCTCTATTCTCTTCGGAGGAAAGAACCATAATTATTCCAATGATGTCTTTTTCCTTCAAAAACTTAAATCCTCTCCTGCATCTTATTCCTACAATCTCAAACACATCTTTATAGGGTATCTCAAGGAAGGAAAATAAAAATCCAGAAAATACCTCATTCTCTCTAAATACTCTATAAAGTTCCTTTCTTAGAGAGATAAAATCTAAATCTTTAATCTTTTTTCTAAGTTCTATAGCAACTCTTGTTAGAAATTCCTCCATATCAGTTGAATAGGGAAGATCAAGAAAAATTCCATCATGTATAGTATCAAATATTTTATCATCGGGAAGATTATCCATTTCAACAACAATCTTTCTTAACTCTTTTTCAAGAGTTGGTGGACTTGTCTTTATTCCTGTGAGATCCTCGAGAACGTGTATTATTGCTGATTTTCTTGTAGTTTTTCTTCTTGCGTAAAGGAGATACCAGACAATAGCAATAAAAAACAAGAAAAAGGTTATTAGTATTGGTATTGTTCCCATCTCAAAAATCAGGAATGCATAGAGAGGTAATGTTAGAATATACATCCATGGGAAAAATGGAGCCTTGAATCTTGGTTTGTAACTTAAGAATTCTCCCTTCCTCATTACAATTAACGAAAGAATGACTAAGAAAAAGAGAATTATCTTCATTAAGGAGGCAGTTTTTGCAAGTTCCTCTGTGTTAAGTAGCAGGATTACAAGTATCATAAAACCACTGGTAAACAGTATAGATACATAGGGTAAACCTCTCTTTGAAAGCTTTTTAAAAACACCGGGTAAAAGTTCGTCTCTACTCATGGCAAGGGGAGACCTTGATGCTGCAAGTATCCCAGCGTTCGCTGTGGTAATAAATGCAAGCATGGCACCGACGGAGAGAAGTAAACTTCCGATTTTTCCCATAAAGACCGCTGCCCCATCTGAAAGAGGAGTCAGTGAAGAGAGTAATTTTTCTCCACCAATTACTCCCACAGTTACAAATACAGAAATTATATAAATAACGGATACAATAAAGAAAGACAAAAACATTCCCTTTGGAATGGTCTTCTCTGGTCTGTGCGTTTCTTCAGCCACACTGGCAACCTTTGTAAGCCCGCCATAGGAAATAAAAACAAGACCTGCAGTAGAAATTATCTTTCTAACATCTCCTCCTTTGGAAAAATCAAACCTTGAAAAGTCAACGAATTTAAAACCTTTAAAAATGTAAAGAAGTAAGATAGATATGAGACCTATTACAAGGATCGTCTGAATTCTTCCAGAACTTTTTAAGGAAAAAAGGTTTAAGAGGGTGAAAACTATACAGAAGGAAATGGCTATAAATTTTATTTGATATCCTGTAAGATCAGGAAATATGAATTTTGCAAAAATACCTATACCAATCAAAGCAAAGGCACTCTTTAAACTAAGGGAGAACCATGCTGAAATTCCAGCAATCACTCCAAAGAAGGATCCAAGTCCTCTCTCTACAAAATAGTAGGTTCCTCCTGCCTTTGGCATTGCTGTTACAAGTTCAGCCTTTGCAAAGATTGAAGGAATCATAAATATACTTGCAAGAAGATATGATATGAACACAAAGGAGCCAACTTTAGCGTATGCAATGGCAGGAAGAACAAAGATTCCAGAACTTATCATGGCACCGGATGCTATGGAGAAGATATCAATGGTTCTTAAACTTTTCTTTAGTTTTCCCATTTGATTAAATTATAACAAATATGGTATAAAAAGATGTGAAAAGGAGGTCTCCATGGAAGAGGAAAAGAAATTTTTTACAACAAGTGGAATTGAAATAAAAAGAGTTTACTATCCAGATGAGGACTTTAACTATAAAGAAAAACTTGGAGAACCAGGTGAGTATCCTTTCACAAGAGGAGTCTATCCCACTATGTACAGAGGGAGACTCTGGACTATGAGACAGTATGCAGGGTTTGGAACTGCAAAAGAAACCAATGAAAGATACAGATACCTGCTCTCTCAGGGTCAAACTGGACTATCTGTTGCATTTGACCTACCCACACAGATAGGGTATGACTCTGACGACGAAATTGCACTTGGAGAAGTGGGGAAGGTAGGAGTAGCAATATCCACCATTGATGACATGGATGAATTGTTCAAGGAGATTCCGCTTGATAAAGTATCCACATCAATGACTATAAATTCAACTGCTTCCATACTTCTTTCTATGTACGTTGCTATTGCAGAAAGTAGGGGGATAGATAGAAAACTTTTAAGAGGAACTGTGCAGAATGATATATTAAAGGAATACATTGCAAGGGGTACATACATATTTCCTCCAGAACCATCCTTAAGACTTGTGGCTGATTTAATTGAGTGGTGTTCAAAAGAGATACCAAAGTGGAACGGCATAAGCATTTCTGGTTATCACATAAGAGAGGCAGGAAGCAATGCGGTGCAGGAAGTTGGATTTACCCTATCTGATGCGATAGAGTATGTGGAGCTTCTTCTTGATAGAGATCTTGATGTAGATTCCTTTGCCCCAAGACTATCCTTTTTCTTTGCAGCACATAATAATCTTTTGGAGGAGGTGGCAAAGTTTAGAGCAGCAAGAAGGATGTGGGCAAAAATCATGAAGGAAAGATTTAATGCGAAAGATCCTAAGTCAATGAGATTAAGATTTCATACTCAAACCGGTGGTTCCACATTAACAGCTGAGCAACCTCTAAACAATATCATAAGAGTTACCTTGCAGGCCCTTGCTGCAGTACTGGGTGGAACTCAATCTTTGCATACAAACTCTTACGATGAAGCCCTTGCACTTCCATCTGAGGAAGCTGTAAGGATTGCTTTAAGAACTCAGCAGATTATAGCTTACGAGAGTGGTGTTTCTGAAACTGTAGATCCACTTGGAGGAAGTTATGTTATAGAAGAGTTAACTGACGAAATAGAAAAGAGAAGTTTTGAGCTGATTAAGAGAATAGATGATGTTGGGGGTATGAAAGAAGCTATAATGAAAGGAATTCCTCAAAAGGAGATACTGGATTCAGCATACAAATATCAAGAAGAAGTGGAGAACGGAGAAAGAATAATTGTTGGAAAGAATAAATTTAAAACTGAGGAAGAGACAGAAGTTAAAATATTTAGAGTTGATCCAAGGGTACGAGAAGAGAGAGTGGAGAAGTTAAAAGAGTTTAGAAAAAATAGAGATTTCTCTTCCACCAAAGAAGCTTTAAAAAATCTCAGAGAGAAGGCAAAAACAGATGAAAATCTCATGCCCTATATTCTTGAAGCAGTTAAGAGAAAGGCAACCCTTGGAGAAATAATTAAGGAACTTAAGGAAGTATTTGGTGAGTTTGAGATACCACCGGTACTATAAAAGGAGGAATTAGTGATGGGAAATGTTTTGTTTTTAATACCACCTCCAGAAAACTGGGAAGGTGTTCTTAAGGAGATTATGGAAGAAGAGAAATTTTTTGATGTAAATGTTTTACCATACGATAGAAAGGATGAGGTAATTTCACTTGCAGATGTAGTTGTTGGTGGGGTTATAGATGAAAAATTTTTAACTAAAGCAAAGAGATTGAAGTTTATTCAAGTTCCCTATGCAGGTGTTGATATGATAGATTTTAAAGGAATTAAGGAGAAGGGAATTATTGTTGCCAATGCCCACGAAAATGCCATAACTGTTGCAGAGCATGGATTTACTCTCCTTCTATCTCTCATAAAGAAAATAGTTTCTTGGGATAAAGATTTAAGACATGGAATATGGCATGGCTGGATGAACAAAGAACCACTTCTGGAAGCTTATGAGAAAACCCTTGGAATAATTGGTCTTGGAAGTATAGGAATTGAAATGGCAAAGAGAGCAAAATG
>CAZNRO010000049.1:0-3272 GCA_964575745.1 uncultured Caldisericota bacterium
ATTTATATGGGTTTCTTGTCCACTCAATGGTGTCGGTTTCACCACGCCATACACCAACCTTTTCCCATTCTCCTTTATCATTGATAAGCCAGAGATCATAGTCTGCAAAAGCTCTATCACCATTCTCGTTGAGAACTATATGTCCGCTTGCACCATAGAGTTCTGTTCTCTTATCTGTCACCTCAGGAAGAATATCCTTTACCTTCTCTGGATCATATCCTACCTGATCAATTGCTAAAGCAAGGGACCATACTATATCATAAGTTCCATAGGAGTAAGAATCAGTTTCTCTGTTTAAGAACATATGGACAAACCCTCTGACATAATCAAAGAGAGGATATTTTGAACGACCTGGTGCGTAGAATGTACTTATGAAGTTTGTTGTGGTAGCAAATGGAGCAGAAACTTTATGTGATTTTAATGCTTCTGAGAGAGCTGTTCCATCACTTCCAAACCATTTAACCTCCTTAAGAAGTGGATACTGAGCTGCATCCTCCATTAATGGTGCACTTTCCTCAAATGCAACCAAAGAGATACCTATTCTGTCCTTAGGAATTCCCTGATTTATGAGATCCTGGACATAGTTGTTAAGAAGTGATGCCTCCTTTGGAAAATCTTCAAGTTGTGGATCGTATCTTAATTTCTGTGAATATACCTTACCACCAAGTTCTGTGAATCTCTTCTCTATTGCACTCTGAAGTCCATCACCCCATGTATCTCCTCTCCATACAAAGATAACATTTGTTACGCCAGCTTCCCACATAAGTCTTGCGATAGCTGGTCCCTGAATAAAGTCATCTGGGCAGAATCTGATAAGATAGTCATCAGGAATAGATAGAGCTGTGGATGTAGATGATGGAGAAACAAAGAGAATCTTGTTTGAATTTGCATAGGTTAAAAGCTCCTTACATGAACCACTTGCCATAGGTCCAACAAAGAATTTAACACCAGCACCATACCAATCTTTCATTTTCTTTAATGAAGTGGTTGGATCAGTTGCTGTATCCTCTACAATAACCTCTAATCTCCAGTTTTTTCCATTTCTCTCAAGCCAGTAGTTTATATCCTTTGCAGCAAGAAGAGCTGTTTCTTTACTGTTTTCACCGAAAGTGCCAAGTACACCTGTCAAAGGAAGAAGTGCTACAATTTTCCTTGTTTCAATAGATGGTTTTTGCTCTTCTTCCCCTTCTCTAGGTTTACAACTTGTTGTTAAACCTATAAAGCCGATAACCAACGCTAAGACAAGAATTAAAGTTAAAATTTTTTTCATTCCTTCACCTCCTCGGAACTTTACTTTTAAAAGTAAAGTACTCCTCACCTCCTTTCTGCTTTTTTGTTATTTTACTACTTTTTGTACTCTTGTCAAGAATAAGAAAAAACCTTTTACAAAGTACAACATTAACAATTAAAATGAAAAACATTTTAGATTTATAGGTTCAGGGAATTCTATGTAATCTAAGATGCCCTCTTTAATCAAGTAGATTTTTAACTTTACATATTTGTTTCCATCATAAGTAGTAAATTTCCTTGTTTTCAATTTTACATATAAATTAGCTTCTGAAAATCTAAAGAGTAAATTTCTGGTATTTATAGTTAGAACATCATGGCCTGTAACAGCATCTTGAAAGACAAATTTAATTCTTGGTTGACTTACTTTTGTTGCCCACCTTACCCTGATTGTTAGATGGTAGTTTTCTCCAAGCAATATTCCTGATATTCCCGTTATTGTTATAGAATCTTTTAAATACCTGTAATTTAAATTCTCCTGATAGGGGTATTTCACAAACTGCTCATTTGTGTTATTAATGAAGTCTCCTTTAACTCCCCCATAGAAAACTTGCAATGTGGAAAGTTCCCTTACAATATCTTTGAAATAAAAATCTGGATCATCAAACACACCATATGATGGATCAACATTTATCCACCCATTTTTAACATAAACTTCCACAAAAGCATGAGATACTGGAAAACCTATTGCATAGACGATTCTTGCAGGAATTCCGAGAGATCTAAGCAAACTAACAAGAACAAGCGACCTCTCAGAGCATACCCCCCATATAGGACCATACTTTTTAAATCTTTCAAGGTAATAATAGTCTGGATAATCTCCAATGTATGTTACATTAATGCCTTTTTTAAAAACATTCATGACAAATTGCATAAGAGATCTAACAGTTTCCTCAGGTGACTTTTCTACATACTTAAGACTAAAATTTCTTACCAACGGATCGAGAGGATGAATTCCACCATTTTCTGAAATTTCTTCTGTAACGCTGCCATACTCAAAATTATAACCTGCAATATACGGTATTAATTCTTCTTCTATACTATTAAAATGAAATTTTCTCACCGTTGCAAGAGTAATTTTAAAATAATACTTCTTGTACAGATGGACAAAATATAGATATCCACTACCTATCCCTGAAACATCATTTGTTTTTATATTAAGTTCCAAATATAATTCTCTTTTTGGTAAGATTCCATAAAGATAGTAGAAATCCCCTTTTCTTTTTGGTTTTCTCCATCTTAAATTAGCATTATTCCTAAATCTATCTCCAAGTGCCCATTTCTCAATTTCTATTGATCCATTTCTTGGATTTATTACTCCAATCTTTAAGTCAAAGACATAGTCTCTTTCAAAATACAATCTATCAATTATGGTAAAAGAAGAGTTTATCTTCCATAAATGATAGGCAGGAAAAGGAAGATCCTCTATTTGCGTGTAAAGGTAGAAAAAATAAGAATAATCATAAAAAGATAGCGATGCAATAAAAATAATAACTATAATTATAATGTATCGCTTGAGATTCCCTCTCTTCCTATAAATTTTTCAAACCCCCTTAATGTTCTATTTATTATTAGATCATATGCCTCGTCCCCAAACCGTGAGATAACCTCTAAAGATAGAGAGAAATCTCCTACATAATAGGAAAAATGAGCATCAGAAGAGATAAGGATGGGAACTTTATACTTTATACATAGCTCAGTCAATCTTGTATAGTGCTTGAACCACTTCTTTCCCCTCTTTAAGGCATTGTTATTTACCTCTAAAGCTTTCTTAAAATGAGCTGCTGCCTTCACCACCTCTTCAAGTTCTACTGGATATGGAAAATGCGGGTCTCCTGGATGGGAAATTCCATCTATGTATGGTTTCTTAATTGTGTTTATGATTGCCTCTGTGTTTTTCACTAATGAATTTGAGGAATATGGAGTACCATTATGGAATGAAGCAATAACAAAGTCAAGTTTTTCAAGAATATACTCTGGCAAAT
>CAZNRO010000049.1:3372-7350 GCA_964575745.1 uncultured Caldisericota bacterium
TTATGGAATGAAGCAATAACAAAGTCAAGTTTTTCAAGAATATACTCTGGCAAATCAACATCTCCGTACTTTGATAAAATATTTAACTCCACACCTGTATAGATTTTTACATCCTCTATCTTTTCGGGAAGATAGGAATTGTAAAGCATTTTAAAGTAATCAATCTTTGGACTATCGGGTCGTGCTGGTCCATGATCTGTAATACATATACCCAAAAGTCCTCTTTTTTTAGCAACCTTAGCATTCTCAATAATTGTGGAGAATGCATGACCTGTAGCAATCGTGTGAATATGAGGATCAACCTCTATTCTCATCTCTTTGCCTCCTCTATAGGAAGGAATCCTTCACCAATAACCTGTGCAGCGTTTAATATCACAACAAAAGCATCTGGATCCTCATCGTGAATAATCTCTTTTATTGAAGAGAGTTGCCTCTGGGGAACAACAGAGAGAAGCGCTATTCTCTCTATTCCTGTATATGAACCTTTAACTTTGAACTCTGTAACTCCCCTATGAAGCTCTTTTATTATTCTAATTTTTATCCTTTCATATGAATTGGAAATAATAAAGACAGATTTTGAATAGGAGAGACCTTCCTGAACAAGATCAGTAGATTTTGCTGAAACAAACAGACCAAGAAAACCATAGAGAGCATAATCTGGAGATTTAAATACAAAAGCTGCAAGCATAACAATCAGTGTATCAAAAATAAGCATGGTTGTTCCAAAGGAAAGGCCAAGATAATCATACAGGAGCTGTCCGAGAAGATCTGTTCCACCAGTACTTGCCCAATTTTTAAAAACTATGCCAACTCCAACTCCAACAAGAACGCCACCATATATTGATGCAAGAAGAGGGTTGTTTGTAAGCGGTGAGAAATATGGGTTTAAGACATCTATTGCAATAGAAGATGCAGTAGTTGCAAAAAGAGTTGTTCCTATGAAGGTAAATCCATATTTCCGCGCTGCCAGAATAAAAAGGGGGACATTTAAAGCAAAGTATATTGCTCCTATGGGAAGAGGAATTACATAATGGATAACTATGGCAAGACCTGAAAAACCACCAGGTGCAATTTTGTTCGGTGCAAGAAAAAGTATTATACCAAGAGCCTGAATAACAGATCCAAGAATTATTCCCGCTCCTCTTTTTATTATTTTAATTATCTTTTTCCTTCTTTCCTTTTTCATCCTTTAGTTTCCTTAGATAAGCCCATATAAAATCGTCGATTTCTCCATTTAATACTTTCTCAAGATTTCCAGTCTCAAATCCTGTTCTATGATCCTTAACAAGAGTGTACGGATGAAAAACATAACTTCTTACCTGGTTCCCCCATGAGGCAGACTTAAATCCTCCCTTCAGTTCATAAACTTTCTTCTCTTTCTCAATCTTTTTCAATTCAACCAGTTTAGAATAAAGTATCTTTAAAGCAGTCTCTTTATTTTTAAGCTGGGATCTTTCGCTCTGGCACGTAACAACTATTCCCGTGGGAATATGAACAACTCTTACTGCTGAATCTGTTTTGTTAACATACTGTCCTCCATGACCACTGGCTCTGAATACATCAATCCGTAAATCATCTTCATTAATCTTTATCTCTTCTTCAGGAATCTCTGGTACAACTTCTACAAGTGCAAAAGATGTGTGTCTTCTATGTGCAGCATCAAAGGGAGAAATCCTTACCAATCTATGAACTCCATTCTCACCTTTTAAAAGCCCATAGGCATAATTACCCTTAACTATAACTGTAGCACTTTTGAGTCCTGCTTCTTCCCCATAAGAAGCCTCTACAATATTGAAATCAAACTTCTTTTTCTCAAACCACTTAAGATACATCTCAAGAAGTATCTGTGTCCAATCCATAGCATCTACTCCACCAGCTCCAGCAGAAAGTGAAACAATAGCATTGCTCTTATCATGTTCCCCTGAGAGGAAAAATATCTTCTTATACTCTTCAATTTCTATCTTAAGTTCTTTAACTTTATCCTTTAATTCGTTAACAAGAGATTCATCATGTTCATCTCTTAACAATTCAAATAAAAAATCTACTTCTTGAAAGAGTGAGATGATTTTACTCTTTTTTTCTTTCTCTCCTTTTAGAGTGTTGAGCTTTGATAGAACTTCTCTTGTTTTATCACTTCCCCAGTCTGTAATATTTGAAATCTCTTTCTCAAGAGATTCTATTTTTTTATCAAGGTCTCTGGATTCCTTAAATCCTTCAAGACTGTTAAACTCTTCTTTTAGATTTTTTATGCTTTCTTGCTCTTCGCTGAGCTCTGTTCTCTTTTGGCTCACTTCTTTTTAACTCCACTCTGAAAATAAACCTTATCCAATCCTCCCTTATGGAATGAAGCATGGATTGGAATAACTCAAAACCTTCGATTTGATATGCAATCAATGGATCCTGCTGACCATACGCACGAAGTCCTATACCTTCTTTAAGATGGTCCATTGCATAAAGATGATCTTTCCATTTGGAATCAATTATCCTTAGAAGAAGATATCTCTCTATCTCTCTCATGGGATCTTCGCCGAACTGCTTTCTAATACTTTCATTTTCCTTAGAGAGTTTTCTTAATTCCTCTTCCTTCTGTTCGTATCTCTTCTTGGCAACATCAAGAAGTACACCCAAAACATCGTCTCTACTTATCTTTTTTAAATCATCAGGTTTTATAAGTATTCCTGTAAGTTCGGCAAATGATTTTGAAAGCCCTTCATAGTCAAGTTCTTCCAGAGATTTAGAAAGGTGAACTTCAACAATATCTGTTATCATCTTTTCTAAAAATTCAAGGAACTCATCTCTTAAATTTGCCTTTTCAAGAATCTTTCTTCTCTCTTTATATATAACCTCTCTATGTTTATTCAGTACATTATCATATTCAAGGAGGTTCTTTCTTATCTCAAAGTGATATGCCTCAACCTTTTTCTGAGCATTCTCTATAGCTCTTGTTAACATTGGGTGCTCAAGTGGTGTCTCTTCATCCATTTTAAGCATACCCATTATTCTTTTAATTGAGTTTCCTCCAAAGAGCCTTAATATCTCATCCTCTAGGGAAAGATAGAATCTTGAGCTACCTGGATCTCCCTGTCTTCCTGCTCTACCTCTTAGCTGATTATCTATCCTTCTTGATTCGTGACGTTCGGTTCCAATAATGTGGAGCCCACCCAACTCCGTTACACCTTCTCCGAGAACGATATCAACTCCCCTTCCAGCCATGTTTGTGGCTATAGTAACCATCCCTTTCTGACCTGCTTTTTTAATTATTTCAGCCTCTTTTTCATGATACTTAGCATTGAGAACCTGATGAGGAATACCTTCTCTCTTAAGCATCTTTGATATTCTTTCTGATTTCTCAATGGAACGGGTACCCACAAGAACTGGCTGTCCCCTCTTATAACAATCTTTAATCTCCTCCACAATTTTTTTAAACTTTGTCTTCTCAGTGGCATATATCACATCAGGATAATCTTTCCTTATAACAGGTTTATTGGTGGGGATTACCACAACAGGAAGATTATATATCTCAATAAACTCCTGCTCTTCCGTCTTTGCTGTACCTGTCATACCGGCTAATTTCTTATACATCTTAAAATAGTTCTGAAAAGTTATAGTGGCAAGTGTCTGACTTTCTGCCCTTACCTTAAGATTTTCTTTTGCTTCAATAGCCTGATGAAGACCATCTGAATATCTTCTTCCATACATGAGTCTACCGGTAAACTCATCAACAATTATTACTTCACCATCTTTAACTATGTAATCAACTTCATTTTTAAAGTGAACTAAAGCTCTTATAGCCTGTATTATGTGGCTTACAAGCTCAACATTTGTGCTATCGTAAAGATTGGAAATGCTAAGCATCTTTTCTATCTTCTTTACACCCTCTTCTGTTAGGGCAACTGTCTTCTCTTTATCATCAGCAGTAAAATCTACATCTCTTTTCAATTGTTTTGCAATCCTTGCGCATTTATAATAGATAGAAGT
>CAZNRO010000050.1:0-1841 GCA_964575745.1 uncultured Caldisericota bacterium
ACAAATCCATTTAAGGCTCTGTTTAAAGCATCAAGTATTCTTCTAATGATTGGGGGAACTACACCGGGCTTTTCACCTTTCTCTCTAATGCTAATAGTGATTTGAGAAAAGTCGGTATGGAAGGAGATGTAATTCATTCTTCCCTTAATCTTTTCTATCTCTGTTTCAATTTTGTCAAGTTCGCTTCTTATGGATAGCATATCCTTAATCTCTTTTGCATCACTTAGCCACGATAGGAGTAAATCTCTCTGCGATTCAAGAACCTTGAGTCTTGAGGAGAGATCCACATACTCTCCTGATAGATCCTTGGAGTTTATAGAGATATTTTCCACTTCTCCAAAATCTGAGATTTTATCTATAAAATTGTCAAAATCCTTTGATGGTACTAAAACTACTATATTTCCGAAATAGCGGTTATTCTGTTTGTAAAAGTTTGAATTAGAGACAAAGCCAGAGAAACTTTTGACTGTAAATGTTATCTTATTCCATATATCCATAAATTTTCCCTTCTCCACAACAAGTTCCACTGCACCATTCTTTATAATCTTTAGACCAAAATTTTCTTCCTGGTATGAGTTTTCATCTACTGAGGTCAGAGTTGAATCTATTGCTTCTGGAATCTTTTCTTCCACCACTTCAGAGAATCCTTCACCTTTCTCTCTAAATTCTGTTAGTAGTGGCATGTTTCCAGGTAGATAGAAAAAACCACCAATGTTTGAGAGAATAAAGTATCCTCCCACCACACCTATACAAAGAACCACTATAAGAAGCACAAGAAAGAGTTTGTTGGTCTTTAAGAAATTAATAAACTTATTCATTTCATTCACCTCCTTACCCATATAAACCAAAACCCCCCGAAAAAGTTTCGTTTACGGATAGATTTTTTCTAAAAGTCTTGGGAATGGAATTGTTTCCCTTACATGGTGAATGCCAGCTATCCACGCAAGGGTTCTCTCTATTCCAAGTCCAAAACCAGAGTGGGGAAATGTTCCATACTTTCTCAAATCAAGATACCACCTGTATGGTTCCTCAGGTATTCCTGCCTCTTTCATCCTCTCTTTGAGTTTGTTATAATCATCCTCTCTCTGTCCACCACCAACTATCTCTCCATATCCTTCAGGTGCAAGTAAATCCACAGATAGAGAAAGTTTTGGATTCTCTGGGTCCTCCTTCATATAGAAGGCTTTACACTCCTTTGGATATCTATGCACAAAAACAGGTTTTTCAAACTCCTCTGAAATAGCTGTCTCCTCATCTCCTCCAAAATCCTCACCCCAGGGAATTTCTTTCCCCTTTTTCTTCAAGATTTCAAGGGCTTCATCATAGCTTATTCTCGGGAAAGGAGGCACAACTTTCTTGAGTCTCTCTGTGTTTCTCTCAAGAATTTCAAGTTCATAAGCTTTGTTCTTAATAACTCTCTGAATTATGTATGAGACGAAGTCCTCAATGAGTTTCATGTTTCCATCAAGATCAAGGAAGGCGACTTCAGGTTCAACCATCCAGAACTCCATGAGATGTCTTCTTGTCTTTGACTTTTCAGCCCTGAAGGTTGGACCAAAGCAGTAAACTTTGCCAAGGGCAGCTGCACCAACTTCATTGTAGAGCTGTCCACTCTGAGAAAGGTATGCTTTATCTCCAAAGTAATCTATACCAAAAAGTGTGGTTGTTCCCTCACATGCAGAGGGTGTAAGTATTGGAGAGTCAAATTGAATGAATTTTCTTTCATAAAAGAAATCTCTTATTGCCTTGACAAGTTCGTTTCTTATTCGTTGTATTGCCCACTGTTTTTTGGATCTGAGCCAGAGATGTCTGTGAGCCATTAAGAATCCAACGCCGTGTTC
>CAZNRO010000050.1:1941-7297 GCA_964575745.1 uncultured Caldisericota bacterium
TGTTCTTTGAGATCTTCAATATAAACCCAGTTCATAATCCCTCCAATAAATCAAAGATTATTTTACTTACCTCCTCTTTAGACAAGAGAGGAAATCTATACACATCACCACTTCTTAAAATTATGGTAACCTTGTTTGTTTCCACCTCAAAACCCGAGCTTTCTGTTGGCTCGTTTATCACGATCATATCAAGGTTTTTCTCCTTCAACTTTCTGTACCCGTTCTCTAAAAGATTTTCAGTTTCAAGGGCAAAACCAACAAGTTTCTGGTGCTTCTTCCTTTCACCTGCCTCCTTTAAAATATCAGGTGTTTGTGATAGTGAAAGAGTGAAGTTGAAGGAATCTTTTTTGATTTTTTCCTGAACCACATTTGATGGAGAAAAATCTGAAACTGCTGCAGCCATAATGAGGTAATCTAAATCGTCAAAGTGCTTAAATACCTCAGCCTTCATATCTTCTGCACTATCAACCTCTATGAAGTTAACTCCATACGGAGGAGTAAGAAATGTTTTTCCACTTATTAAAACAACATTCCCACCTCTTAATTCTCCCTCTCTGGCAAGGGAAAATCCCATTCTTCCAGAGGAAGGATTTGAAATAAATCTTACAGGATCAATGTACTCCCTTGTTGCACCTGCCGTAACCGCTATCTTTTTATTTAGAAAATCTTTCTTTTCAAGGATTTTTTCAATTTCAAAAGTAATTCTTTCTATCTCAGGCAATCTTCCCTTTCCTTTGTCTCCACCGGCAAGCTCACCCTCTTCAGGCTCAAGGATGTTAAACCCCCTCTTTTTAAGTATCTCAAGATTCTTCTGCGTTATCTCGTTATTATACATATTTTCATGCATGGATGGGACTATAAGAACAGGTTTTCTTGTATCCAGTCCCACCAGAGTCAAAAGGTTATCTGCTATTCCACCTGCAAGTTTTGAGATTGTGTTTGCAGTTGCTGGAGCAATTACAAACACGTCGGGCCACTTTGATAGTGTAGTATGAGGAATAATTCCTTCCTCAATATCAAACTCGTCCATATACAGTTTTTGTTTAGTCAAAGTCTTCAAGGTGGTGGGAGTTACAAATTCTTTACCTCCCTCTGTCAGTATGCATTTTACGAGTCCACCTTTTTTAATAATATCTCTAATTAAAAAAGGAATTTTATATGCAGCAATCCCCCCGGTTATACCGAGAAGTATCTTTTTATTTATGAGTGATTTCAACTTTATTTCCCTCTATTTCCTCTGCTGCATCGTCTATAAAGGATGCAGGAGATCTGTGTGGAGAGGGATAGAGTTTAAACAACTCTTTAGCCCTCTTAAAGATGCCTATTGTAAGAATATATTTATTTCCATTAACCACCTTTAATAAGTTGTCAAAGTTTATTCTCTTCAAAATCTTCACCTCCTTTTTCTCTATTAATTATACATA
This sequence comes from uncultured Caldisericota bacterium, assembly GCA_964575745.1. GTDB lineage: Bacteria > Caldisericota > Caldisericia > B22-G15 > B22-G15 > B22-G15. The sequence goes on from CAZNRO010000050.1 coordinate 3,366, forward strand.
AAACTTCCTCAACTGCTCTATCAACGTCGTCATTTATTACTATGTAATTATACTTCTCTGCTTCTTTTATCTCTTCCTTTGCAAAGTTAAGTCTCTTTTTAATCTCTTCTTCAGTCTCTCCCCTTCTTCTTTTTTCTATACGTTTCTTTAATTCTTTGAAACTTGGAGGAGCAATGAAAATAAAAATGGTATTTTTTCTGTCAAAAACTTCTCTAACTTTTCTTGCTCCCTGAATTTCAATTTCAAGAATAACATCCTTTCCCTCCCTCAGCTTTTTAAGAACAAATTCTTTACTTGTTCCATAGTAGTAATCATATACCTTAGCCCACTCAAGGAATTCTTCATTCTTTATCATTTCTTCAAACTTCTCTTTTGAGATAAAAAAGTAATCCTTTCCGTTTTCTTCTCCATCTCTTTTTGGTCTTGTGGTGTACGAAACTGAATAGATAATCTCCGGTTTCCTCTTTAGCACTTCTTTAATTATAGTTCCTTTTCCTGCACCTGATGGACCGGATATTACTATGAGCATTTTATTCCCCTATCTTTTCTTTAATTATTTCAAGAGCTTTGTTTAATTGAGGGTCAATACCCTTCTTTAGATCTTCATCAGTGTATTTTACTTCTATATCTGGTTCAATACCTTTTTTATCAAGCGAATGCATGTTTGGAGTCAGGTATCTCTCGGTGGTAATCTTTAATCCATATCCATCTGATAGATTGAATATTGTCTGAATAACACCCTTTCCATAGGTTTTTGTTCCAACAAGGGTACCGACATTTCTATCTTTTATGGCACCAGATAGTATCTCAGCTGCAGAGGCAGTGTTCTCATCTATGAGCACTACAAGTGGAATTTTTATTCCCGGTCCTCTGGATACCCTCTCCTCTTTTTCATCCTTTCTCTGAATGTAAAGAAGTGGTCCCTCTGGAACAAAGTAGCCAGCCACTCCCTCAACTGAAGATAGAAGTCCTCCTGGATTACCTCGTAAGTCAAGAATTAAACCCTTCATTCCTTCAAGTTTATTGAAAGCCTCTTTAACCTCTCCTGGAGTTGAAGGTATAAAGAATATTATCTTCATGTATCCGATATCTTCATTGAGCCTTTTTACCATTACAGATTCAGCAGTTACCTTTCTCCTCTGTATGTGGAAGGATAGAAGCTTACCGTCTTTTTCAACCTTTAAATCAACATATGTTCCCTTTTTCCCTTTGACGAGATCTGCAACTTCATCGAGAGTCATTCCCTTTATGTTCTTTCCGTCAACTTCCATAATGTATGCACCTTCAGGAAGTCCGACTTCCTTTGCAGGTGAATTCTTAAACACCATGAGTATCTTTACTTTTCCCTCTCTAACACCTATAAGCACTCCAATTCCTACATACTCACCGCGAGTTTCCTCCTGAAAGGAGGCAAACTCTTCTGGAGTATAAAACTCAGAATAGGGATCATCTAAAGATTTTACGAGACCTTTGCAGAGATCAATCTCTGTCTTTTTATCCACAAATCTTTCCTCTATGTACTCTGCAACCTCTGTAAGAAGTTTAAATTTACTTGATGAGAATGGTTCTATAGGGCTTGAAAGACCCTTTCCTGTGTAGTAGCCCACAAAGTAACTGAATACAGAGAACAATAGGAATATAATGATTAATATAATAATGGACTTTTTGCTCATCTCATCCTCTCCTTTCCTTTAAGGTAACCACTTAAGTGGGTCCACAGTCTTTCCATTAATTCTAACCTCAAAGTGAAGATGTGGACCTGTGGATAACCCTGTATTATTGACATATCCTATAATCTGCCCCTTTTTGACAAATTGATTTATCTTTACAGTGGAGTATTGTAAATGTCCATAAACTGTAGAAACATCTCCACCATGTTTTAACATAACACATATTCCATATCCTCCAAGCCAGCCACTGTATATAACAATTCCATCTGCTGCTGCTTTAATTGGTGTTCCAGTTTTAGCATCTATGTCTATTCCGTGATGAAACATTCTTGTTCTATATATTGGATGAATTCTCCAGCCATATTTTGAAACAACAGGACCCCTGACAGGCCAGATTAAATTACCAACTTCTGGAAGCTTCTTTTCAAGCTCTGCTCTTCTAATCATCTCCTGAATCTTTTTTTCCTCTTCGTCTATTTTCTTTTTTAGAATAGTTATTTCTTTTTTATACTCTTCTTCCTTCTCTCCCAGTTCATTAAGGAGAGCGTTTCTCTTTTCCTCTTCCTGAGAGAGCTTCTCCTTAAGATTTTGAACCTCCTCTCTCTTTGATTCAAGAAGGCTTTTTCTCTCTTCAAGTTCTTCTCTCTCTTTTATGAGTTCTTCCTTCTCTTTTTTGAGATTTTCAAGCTCAGTCTCTGTGAATTTTATTAAAATGTTCAGCATGTTTACTCTGTTTAGAAGTTCAGTTATTGAATCTGCTGTAAAGTATAACTCCCATGGTTCTTCCATGCGCATTTTATACAGAAGGAAGATTCTATCGCTTATCTCCTCTTCCTTTCTCTGAAGTTTCATTCTAAGTAAATCAATCCTACTCTGTCTTAGCTCCACCTCTTCAGATATATCACTTATCTCCTTTTCAAGGTTTGAAAGCTTAACGCTTATGTCTTTTATCTTAGATTGAATCTCTTCGATTTCTCCGAGAATGGTTTTTTTATACTCTTCAGTTTCTCTTAACTTTCTTTTTATTCTTGTGACTGTGTTTTTAAGTTCATTTAGAATTTTCTTTTCCTCGGTGATTCCTTTTTCACCATGTACTGAGAAGATTGGGATTACAAGAGAGACGATTAGAATTAGAAGGAGAATTTTTTTATTCATGGATACACCTCTTTCAAATATTTCCTCAGTATAAAGAAGGATACAGCAATAGAGGTTAGAAGTCCAATGGTGTTTACCATGATGTATGGGTTAAATCCTCTTAAATCGTAGAAATTTACCTTTATAAATGGAAGAACCATGTTGAGAAGAGATGAAACTTCAATATATGATTTATAGAGTAGAAATGAGGAGAGTGCACCAGATATTATGGAGAGTACTATTCCCTCTATGATGAAAGGAATCCTTATAAAATTTGGATGGACTCCCAGGAGTTTCATTATTTCAATGTCTTCTCTTCTGTTAAAAATTGAAAGATTTATGTTAACTCCTATGAAAAATACAAAAATTCCTATAAAAATAAAAACAATTATTAAACTTAATATGGAGAAGGTTTTTATTGAAAATATGAGCTTATCCACGAGTTCCTTTGAATAAAAGAACCCCTTTATCTCTGGAATCCCATTCACCTTTTCTGTAAGGAGTTTTATTGAAAATATCGATCTTGGTTTTACAAAGAATGTTGGAGGGAGAGGGTTTTCTTTTAAATCTGAGAAGAGGGAAGCATACTCTGGATACTCCTTTTTTAATTCCTCCAGGGATTCTTCAGGAGAGATGTATCTTACATTTTCTACTTCAGGAAGAAGAGAGATTTCCTTTTTTATCTCTTCTATTCTCTCCTCTGTCACACTCTTTTCTATGTAGAATGAAACCTCTATTCTGTTCTCTATACCCTCTTTTACTCTGTTAGAGTAAAGATAGAAGAAGTAAATCATTCCTATGCTGTATAGAGAAATGGTTATAACGAGTATTGTTATAAAGGTTAAAAAACCTGCCCTCTTTATGTTTATAAAAGCCTCTTTTATCTCCCTAATTAATACGAGGAAACTTTTCATACACCTTCTTCCCTTCTCTTAAATAGATTATCCTTCTGTTGTATCTTCTAACTATCTCCTCATTATGTGTGCACATAATTATGGTTGTTCCCATCTGGTTTATTTCCATAAAAAGATCCATCAAAGAAAATGATGTTTTCCAGTCAAGGTTTCCAGTTGGTTCATCAGCAAGAAGTATAAGCGGAGACATAACCAGTGCTCTTGCTATTGAGAC
>CAZNRO010000051.1:0-7144 GCA_964575745.1 uncultured Caldisericota bacterium
GGATTTTCTATGCTTGTGCCGAAAGGAAGGCTTGGTTTTTTTCCATTTATGGAAAGATCAAGTTTGCCAATGTTCAATGCATCAGTAAAGGTGTAGACAAGCTCCTTTAAAAACAATCTCTCTTTTGTTTTAGAGTCAATGAAGGAAAGGTCTATTTTAACATCTATTTTAAGGGTGTCTCCTTCTAATGAATGGGATATGATTTTAGCAGATTTCGGTATAAATGTTTCGAGCCCAGCTGGTGGATTCTTTAATCCATTAAATATAGTATTAACGCCGTCTTCTTCTTCCTTTGTAAATTTTGTGGTAGGTGTTATGAAGTATTTGTCCTTGATTTTATATACATAGTAGACGGGATATCCAATCATACCTTCAGGAGGAGGGTTTAGATCAAAATACCATCTTGTTAAAGGTTTGCTCGTATCAAAATTACCTCCGATGGTATCCTGAACCTCTCCATCTACTAAAAATAGAACCTTATTTATACCTGGAATTTCAGTCATGGATAAAATTATAGAGTACATAAAAGCATTTTCAGAGGCAGATCCAAATCCCGTGTAGGATAAAATATCAGAGGTAAAATCCAGGGTTAGTACATCTCCCTCAATTCTAATATCCTTTAAATTTGCAATCTTTGGGACCGTGGGGATGAGGTAATCTTTATATATTCCAGAAGGTCCGGATTTTAATTTATCAAAAACTATTCTTGCCCACCTGATTCTATCCTCAGGTTCTGGAATTTCACTCTCATAGAGTATCGGGAAGGTTGTATTTTTGTCAAAAAAATAAATAATTGCCTTTCTGCCTTGAGGAAGAGAAGATGTAAGCATGTTAAGGGGTTCTGATATAGATACAGAATCCCAATAGAAATTATCAGGTTTGTCATTTATTAGAATTTGAACCCTTCTTAGAGGTGTATTAGCCACTACACTATTTACGATGCAGTAGAGTGATGCTGCTTCACCTGATATTCCAGGAAGTATTCTATTTTTGATCTCTTCAGAAAAAGAGACAATGGCTATATCTTCCTTGGTTTCAACACCTATAATCTTTGTATTGGGATCTACAACCCTCGAGAGATTACTATTTTTGGGTCCCCTTACTATTTCAAGACATATTCTCTTTATTTTTTCCTCTATATGAGAAAATTTTGGGATTGTATGTCTTTCCCATACGAGTTCTTTAGAATCCTCCTCATAAAAGTATATTTTTACTGATTCATTACCTCTGGAGAAAAGATTAATATTGAGGACTCTTAATGAGACAAGAACCACAATAACAAATATAAGTAGGAACACAAAAGCTAAGCGTCTTGAGCTATCTTTTTTTCTTTTTATAGTAACTCTCTTTCTCATCTATTAAATTATAACACCAAAGGATTTTAGGGATAGGTAGATAAGAAATATACCAAGTATAAAGAAGAGAATTGAAGTTACCAGTTTCACCTTTCCTACATTCTCTCGCATCAATCTCCCGAGATCTCTGTTAGACATACCAAGGTAGACACCAGTAAATATAAGTATTAAGGGCAAAACAAACATAAAGTTGTAAATTACAAGCATTAATAAAGCTTTAACCCTGAGCTCTGGGATTCCAATTATATAGACTATGGTTGGTAGATAAGTTTGTCCTGTACATAAGAATTCTATTAGAGAAACAGGGAATGCTACAAGGAAAGCAGTAATTACTATTAAGGAAGATTTTGGTTGTTTCTTTATTATTTCTCTGGCACTTTTTTTAAAAATTTTTGGTAGTTGAAGAGAAATTTCTTCTCCTTTGCCTTTTTTAATCTTTATGTAATCTATAAAAGAAAAGATAGAGAGGGTTATCACAAGAACTGCAGAGATAAGATAGATAATTTTTGAGATTATTCCAATAAAGGAAATTTTGAGTATTACTCTGAATAGACCTAAACCAGACAGAAGATAGGCAAGGAAAACACCCAGTGTAAAGGATACACCGGTTAATAGAATCTCTCTTCTGCCCTTTTTTTGGGTAAGTAGAAATGTTATAAAGAATATTAAAACTGCAAAAGCACACGGATTTATTCCATCAATTAATCCAGCCACCATAACCATGAAAGGGCCAAATGTTTCAAAGTATCTTCTGATTCTTTCTCTTCCACTTATACTTGATGAAGCTGCCTCAAGTAAGAACTGGGTATCCTCTGGTGAGTAGTCCTTGATTCTATTTAAGAGGTTCTCCTTTATCTTTTCTTCTCCAACAAGAGCAGTTTTTCCAATAAAAACTGCTGGAACAACTCCTCTCTCTTCTTTATCTACCTTGTATATCTCGTCAAGTTTTGCTCTGAGTTCCTGATTCTTTTCCTCTGCTATATTAAACTTTGTAATCTTTATTCTCTTATCTGACAATGCAAGATGTTCAAGATAGGGACCAACCCTTCCACATTCCGAACATCCTTCTATATAGAAGTAATAGATAAGTATATCAGAATTAAGTGAGAAAATTTTCACTTGAGGAATTAAAAAAAATAAAAAGAGAAAGGCTATTAGTATGTATCTTTTCATAATCCCATGAATTCCTTGAGCTTCTCCTCTATGTTTTTAAATGTAGGACTTCCATGAAACATAATTGTTCCATCTGAATCCACAAACATGACCCTTGGAGTGAACTCCATTGTAAGTTTTTTTACAAGTTCTCTCTTTGTATCAATTACTATTCTCATATAATCTATGTTTTTAGAGTCTTTATACTTCTCAAGGGTTTTATCCTTAGAGGTTACCGATATAAAAAGGTAGGTGAATTTCCCTTTCTTTATATACTTAGAGAGCATATCATCAAATTCCTGAGTATGCCTTATGCAGGAACCACATGTAGCATTTGTTGCAACTATTATAAGTTTCTTCCCCATTAAATCCTTACTCTCTATTTTATTTCCATCAATATCTATTGCCTCAAATTCGGGTAGTTTATCACCTGTCCTGAGGATTTTATGTTCTTCCTCTTCGTTTGACTTAAGACTTTTATATGCGGTAACTCCGTAATCACCTATATAAGAGAGAGCAGCTGCCTCCTTTATTTTGTCCCGAATCAATACAGAAACCTCTCCTTCCTCTACCGGAAGAGGAACAGGTTTTGTAAGAAGATCTTTATAGTCCTTTCCTTCAAAGTTTTTAAAGAATGAATCCCAATTCACATCACGTGAGGTTAATATCTCATTCATGGGTAGAATTTTTAATATTTTTCCGTTGGAGTCAAAGGCAACAAGAAGCTTAATTTCATTGTTTTTGTTCTTCAGAGAAAGATGTCTTATTGAAATTACTGTTGCTTTTCCAAGAAAGGTACTATTCTTGTTTGCTATGGTATCAAAACTTGCACCAGTATCTGGTTTCTCAGGAAAGTTTACTGTTTTTGTTTCGTACACAGATACATTTTTTCCAAACACCAAGCTCAAAGCTTTCTCATAGGATAGATTTCTCTTAAACATTAGAGGAATTGTTATAATCAAAAGAAAAGCTAAAATGATAACTAAAGATACAATAAAATAGGTTTTTACAGGGCTTTTTGTTTTTTTCTTCATCTTCCACCTCCCGTCATCTATCAAGAAAAGAGACTATCTTTATTGACTTACCTTCCTTTATATAGACTCTCGGCACGGATTTAGCTATTCTTGATACTATCTCGTAGTTTATTGTATCAAGCTTTCCTGCTATCTCTGTAGCAGTGATCTCCTCATCTCCATCTTTTCCAATAATTGTTACCTCATCTCCAACTTTTAAGTCTGGAATGTCAGTTACATCTATCATAAATTTTCCCATACACACTCTACCTGCAACTCTAACTCGTTTTCCCCTTACAATTACCTCTCCAATATTCGTTAGCGCTCTGGGATAACCGTCAGAGTATCCCATAGGGATGGTAGCTATAATGCTCTCTCTTTTGGTATAGAATTTTCTTCCATAACTTATGGGTGTTCCCTTATCAACTCTCTTTATGAAGACTATTTTTGCTCTTATACTCATAACTGGATGTAATTTTATCTCTCTAACGAACGATGAAGGTCTTAATCCATAAAGCATTATTCCAACCCTTACTCCATCAAGAGAAAACTTCGGAAGATCAATTACGGTGGCGGAATTTCCTATGTGTTTCAAGGGTATTTCAATTCCTTCTTTTTCAAGTTTATCTACAGCATACATAAATCTTTTAAATTGTTCTTCTGTAAAAGACTTGTCCTCTTCATCAGCTGTGGAGAAATGAGAGTACAGCCCCTCTATTTCAATGTTTTTTAATTTTTTTACTTCTTTTATAAATTCAACGGCGTCTTTATAGGGAATTCCCAGTCTCCCCATTCCTGTATCTATTTTTATGTGAACCTTAATCTTTTCCCCATATGTTTCAAGAAATCTTTGCAGCTCCTCTGCAAAATCAAAGGAAAGAATTGTAGGTGTAAGGGAAAATTCAACTACGTAGTTTACCTGTTTTGGAAACACATACCCCATTATAAGTATTGGTTTCTCTATACCTTCGCTTCTTAGCTCTATTCCTTCCTCAAGATTCCTTACAGCAAGATAATCTGCTCCAAGATTCTCAAGTTCCTTTGCTATCTCTACAGAACCATGTCCGTAGGCATTACTTTTTACAACCGCTATAAGTTTTCTTTTTCCTATTATTTTTCTAACCGCTTTATAGTTCTTTTTAAGGTTATCAAGATTTATTTCAGCCCAGACGGGTCTTAAAAGAACTTCGTTTTTCATGGGTTCACTACATATGTATATTCATCAAAGTAGAGATCTCTTTCCCAGTCTACCTTTCCTTTAATCTTTACCACCTTTTCTCCAATAAGTTCTACTCTGAACAGGTGGGAGTTGTACCACAAAGTTTTAGGATTTCCTAATCTGAAAGGATTTTCCTTTATTATAGGTAAATCACTATCCAGTATATCCCCCTCTCCAAGAATGTAGTAGGAGAATTTCCTTACGACATCTGTTATAACAAGGTTCATTTCAAGAAGGGACTTCTCAATGGCGTGCCACTTTTTCATATCCGATTCTATGGTTGTTAAGCCAAAATAGCCACAACTTCCTATTCCGTTTACTCCCTCAAGAAGTCTTGAGATAAACAACTCTATTCCCTTTACTGTCTCAACAGGGTCTGTAAAGAATACATCAAATTTTCCCTTTAATTCCTTCGGTATTTCCCACCTCGCATCGTATCTTATAGCTTTAAGTTTACTTAATTTTCTCTCTTTGCTGACTTTATTTATGAAATTTACAAGCCGTTCGTCAACCTCGAGCACCACTATCTCTTCTGGAAGTTCTGATAATGAAAACAGAATCCCCATGAGGTCATCGTCGCCAAGTATAAGTATCTTTTTCTTATATATGTCTCCTCTCTCCAGCATGTAAAGCATCCTTGCAAGGGCAGTATCAGAATCAACAACACCTTGATCATATAGAGTTGTAGGTTTTGGTCTTCCCTCTGCAATGTCATTATACTCGTTAAGTATGTCTTTCCACTTGTTTTTTCCGTCCACCACCCCTCTTCCTTTGCATTCAGTGCACCTGTAAGAAGTAGATACAATTTCTGGAATAGGATTCTTTACATAGAATTTCTCGTCTCTCTCCTCTATCAACCCCTCCTTTATTAATATTCCTATAGCATCTATCACTTCTTTAGCAGAATAGTTTGAAAAGGATATAATATTCCAGAAATCGTTTCCTCCTCTTGAAAGAAATCTTATTATTTCTTCTTTTACTCTCTCCATTTATTCCTCCTTTTAAATGTCCTTACAGGAAAAATTATAACATAAGGCTATAGAAGTATATTACTCAGTAATGTCAGAGTTAAAGGGGAGAGTATTGTTGTAAATGCAACTCCCTTGGTAAGCAATTTTTTATCAAGACCCATCTCTACTCCAAAGATTGTTGATGCCATCATTGTTGGCATCATTCCCTGAAGCAGTGCAGGTTTAAGTATGAAGGATTCTAACTTCAAAAGGAGAGAAATTGAAAGTATGATGAAGGGAAAGACCAAAAGTTTAAATATGCTCACAGGTAAAAGGTATTTTAGCTCTCTTGGTTTTATGTTGAGCTCAAGGTTTATACCAAGATAAAGCATAACAAGAGGGCTTATAGTGTGTTTTAAGAGGATAAGAGGTTCCATAATTAAATTAGGTATGGCGAAATTTCTCATAATTAGTCCTGTTATAAAGGCAAAAAATGGAGGTGAGATAAAGAATTTTTTAATTCTTCCCCTGTCTCCTCCCCCAATGTGGGCAAGGATTGGAAAGAGCACAATTAAGAAGAAGTAGAAGTTTATTTGATCAAAGAGTATTCCGTAAGGCAATGCAGTGCTTCCTAAAACATGTTCTATAAGGGGATAACCCAGAAAAGCAGTATTTCCCATAAGTCCTGAGAGTATAATTGATGCTCTCAGTTTTCTATCTACCTTTAGAAGAAGTCCTGTGATGAATAAAAGGGATACCTGAATAACTATAGCCAGAGGTACCATGATAAACAGTAGGTAGAAGTTCCCTTCAAACTTTGAAGAGGTTATGGAGACAAATATGAGCGCTGGTAAAGATATGTTGAATATAATCTTCTTGAGAACCTCTCCATCCTTCTCATTAAAAAAATTAATCTTCTTTAATGTAAAACCAATGAGTATTATTATTAGGAAGGAAATAACTTTAACTATCATTTATCGAACCGCTCTATCTGATTTATTATAAAATTTGCCACCTCCTCTTCTGGATATGGCCATGCGTATATAATCTCTGCTTCTGGATATAGAATTTTAGAAAATTCTATTCTCTCTTTTATTTCAAGTTCACACATTCTATCTCCCGGAATAAACATAGCTGGAGCTACTATTATCCTTTTACATCCATTTTTTACTGCTCTATTAATTGCTTCAGTTATTGAAGGAGAGCAGTAATCATAGAAGCCAAAATAGACTGAGGTCCCTGCATTTCTCATAATGTGAGAGATTACATCGAAAAATCCTTCCCAGTATTCGTCATTCCTGTTGTTTCTCTTCCACTTCCTCAACGATTCATTGAGTTCTTCAAATCTATCTGACTCCTCTTTGGAAAGAATTTCACCACTTATAATTTTTGCTTTAAGGGCGAAATACTCTCCGAGTTCTTTTCTTGGAAAATCTGTAGGGATGTCTCCTCTCC
>CAZNRO010000052.1:0-6562 GCA_964575745.1 uncultured Caldisericota bacterium
TTTATACGATGATATCATATAAAATAAGTGTTATAATTTATCCATGAAAATTATATGGGCTCCTTGGAGAATTAAATATATTCTTGCGGCAAAGAGGAAAGAAAAGAAGGAATGCTTTATATGCAATGCCGTGAAAAGTAATAATGACGAGAAAAACCTTGTGGTAAAGAGGGGGAATAAGGTGATAGTAATCATGAATAGATTTCCTTACAACCCTGGGCATATTATGGTATGTCCTAAAAGGCATGTTAAATTTCCCTATGAATTGACAGAAGAGGAGAACTTGGAACTTATGAATACGCTCTCAGAAATGGTAAAGCTTCTTGATAGAGTCTTCTCTCCAGAGGGATTTAATATAGGGCTCAACATTGGAAAAGTCTCTGGTGCTGGTGAGGAGCATCTACACTTCCATATAGTGCCAAGATGGAGTGGGGATACAAACTTTATGCCAGTATTATCTGAAACAAAGGTGATACCAGAATTTTTGTTGGATACTTATAAAAAACTGAGGGAGGCAATAGATGAGAGTGGTGGCTGATTTTCATATTCACTCAAAATACTCAAGGGCAACAAGTAAAAATATGGATGTGGAAAACATATCAAGGTGGGCAAAGATAAAGGGCATTGACATAGTAGGAACAGGAGATTTTACTCATCCTGAATGGTTTAAAGAACTTAAAGATCACTTAAAGGAGGATGGGGAGGGCCTTTACATCTACAATGGTGTTCACTTTGTGCTTTCCAGTGAAGTCTCTTTAGTTTTTGCTCAGGGTGGAAAGACAAGGAAGGTTCATATATGTCTCATCTCTCCATCTTTCAGAGAGGTAGAAAAGATAAACAATGAACTTGGAAAATTTGGCGACCTCTCTATAGATGGAAGACCAACTCTTCCTCTTTCATGCAAAGAACTTGTGAGACTTGTAAAAGATGTATCCCCTGATACATTTATATTTCCTGCCCATGCATGGACTCCATGGTTTGGAATATTCGGCTCAATGACTGGGTTTGATTCCATTGAGGAGGCATTTGGAGAAGAGGCAAAACATATCTACGCATTAGAAACAGGTCTTTCATCAGATCCGCCCATGAACTGGATGGTCTCAAGTCTTGATAGATTCTCCCTTGTATCCAATTCAGATGCACACTCTCCTTCACATCTTGGAAGAGAGGCAAATGTATTTGATATAGAGTTTAACTTTTATGAAATGGTGGAAGCTATAAAGAAAAAAGATAAAAACAAGTTTTTATTCACTATAGAATTCTTCCCTGAGGAGGGAAAATACCACTATGATGGTCACAGAAAATGTGGGGTATCAATGAGTCCAAAGGAATCAAAAAAAGTTAGAAACATATGTCCTGTCTGTGGAAGACCAATGACCCTTGGAGTTTTGCACAGGGTTTATGACCTTTCCGATAGAGAAGAGGGATTTACTTCAGAGAAATTTATTCCATTCAAAAGGCTCGTTCCCCTTCAGGAAATTATTGCCCAGACTTTAGGAAAAGGAGTAGCCACAAAAGGAGTTCAGGACGAATACATGAAACTTATTCAAATATTTGGGACAGAGTTTAATGTGCTTCTTTTTGCTCCTCTCTCTGAATTAGAAAGGAATATGAATAAAAAGATATTTTCTGCAATAAAAAATATGAGAGAAGGGAAAGTAAAAATAAAACCTGGATTTGATGGAGAGTATGGAGAAGTCTTAGTTGAAATAGATGAGAGTGAAGAAAAACCCCCATCACTTTTTGGATGAACTACTATTAAAAATAGATTTTAAAAGAAGTATCTTTCTCTCTCCAAACTTTTCCTTTATTTTATCTATAGTCTTTAAAAATTTATCATCTGTCTCATCCTTAGGAAACAAAGAGGTATCAAAACTTTCATTCATAAGGGATGAAGCTGTTACACCAAGAAGTCTTACAGGTTTCTTTTCTATTCTTTCCCTTAAAAGGAAGATTGATTCTTTTAAGATATCACTGTCAGAATTTATAGGAATAGATAGCTTTCTCTGATGAGTAACAGTTTTAAAATTGCTGTATCTAATGGTAATTTTTATGGTCTTCGCTAAGTAATTCTCTCTTCTTAATCTATTTCCTATCTCCTCTGATAATAAAGATAGGATACTTTCCATAAATTTTATGTCTGTTGTATCTTCATTAAGGGTAACTCTTGAACTTATGGATTTTGGGGGAGACTCTCTGAAACTTATCTCTTCATTCCCTTTAGCTTCTCTTATCATTAATAGGAATTTGGAGAAAGCTGGCTTGAAATTTTTCACTAAATCCTCATACGTAAACTTCCTTAGATCAGAAACTCTCTCTATACCGAATTTCTTTAGGATCTTTACACTCTTCGGTCCTATTCCGGGTATCTTCTCTATGGGGAGAGGATAATAGTACTTTTCAAGATCTTCCTTTTTTATTTCAAGTAGCCCATCTGGTTTTGAAAGCTCTGTGGCTATCTTTGCAAGAAGTTTGTTATAACTTATACCAACTGAACAGGTAAGATTAAGTCTCTTCTTTATAAGGCTTTTGATCTTTTTTCCAATTGCTACAGCACCTCCAAAAATCTCTTCGGTTTCAGTTACATCAAGGTATGCTTCATCTATACTCCTTACCTCCATTTTGTCTGTAAAACCCGATAGAATCTCCATAATCTTGTGGGATACTTCATTGTAGAGAGAAAAGTTACCTCTTATAACAATAAGATTTTTATATAATCTTTTCGCTTTTTTAAGGGGCATTGCTGAATGAATACCATATTTTCTTGCTTCATAGGAAGCAGTGGACACAACCCCTCTATCGCCCATGGAATTCGTTATAGCAATGGGTTTCCCTTTTAAAGATGGATTCTTACTAATTTCAATGGATGCAAAGAAGGCATCCATATCAACATGGAGTATCTTCCTCATCTGAGAAGATTTTATACTCAATTATTTGCTCTTCAGAAATTAGTGGAAGTTTTATATAAAAAGAGAATGTGTCAAGAATGGCTTTAAGTGGTGCTAAACCAATAAGTTCACTCTCTCTCACACTCGTCCCATATCTCTCTGCTTCCATCTTTACAATCTCATAAACTCTATAAATTGGTGCTTTCTTAAAGTTAAGTATGTTCATGGAAACCTGTGCACAATTCTTTTCCTCAATATAGAAACCTTTAGCCTGAATGTATCTTAAACCCCCAGAGGATTCTCTAATTGATTTTGCAATCTTTTTTGCTATCTCTACATCAGGAGTATTCAGGTTAATATTAAATGCAATAAGAAAATCCCTCACTCCTATCACAGTGGCTCCTGCAGTTTCATGCGGGGCATTATCTCCTATATCTGGATACCACTCCTTGTCCTTCATCTTCTCTGAAAGTCCCTCAAACTCCCCTTTCCTTATATTTGGAAGTTTTTCTCTCTCTGGTTTTGTAGCAGAATAGGCATAGAAATATATGGGCACTTTAAGCTCTTTCCAGATTCTTTCTCCCAACCTTTTAGCATACTCATTCAACTCTTTTTTTGTTATTCCCTTTACTGGAACAAGGGGTATAACATCTACAGCACCAATTCTTGGATGTTCTCCCTCGTGAATCCTTAAATCAATCAATTCCACCGATTTTTTAGTGAAATCAAAGAGAGCATCTAAAACTTCATCAGGTTCACCAGCAATGGTTATCACGCTTCTGTTATGATCAGGATCCATAGAATAATCCAGAATTTTAACATCCTTCCTACCCTTTAAAGTATCCACAATCTCCTCAACCACCTCTTTCCTTCTTCCTTCGCTTATATTGGGGATAGACTCTATTATCCTTCTCATCTTTACCTCCAAGTTTATTTTACATGAAAATAAACCGCTTAAAAATTTTTGATAATGTAAAAAAAGAGATATACTTTTAGTATGAAGTTTAATCTCTTTAAAAGAAAGAGAGAGAAATTTGCCCTTACACTGATGGGTGGTGGTGCAAGGGGATTATCCCACATAGGGGTACTTGATGTACTTGAAGAAAACGGATTAATTCCAGATATAATAACTGGTACATCCATGGGAGCTATAGTTGGAGGTTTGTATGCTTCTGGTCTATCCCCTAAAAAGATGGAGAAGTTGGCCTTCAGCCTTGATTTAAGGAATTTTATAAATGCACCAAAGATACCGATAATATCCAATAGATTAAAAAAAATATCTGACTATCTTATATACGAAATGTACTTAAACCTTCTTTCAAGAAAGAGAAGCTTATCTGAGAAAGATACGGTAGAAGAATTCCTTAAAGACCTTGTAGGAGACATAAAAATTGAGGAAATGAAAATAAAATTTGCGTGCAATGCAGTTGATTTAGTTTCTGGAAAAGAAGTTATCTTTGATAAAGGGTATCTCTATAAAGCGATAAGAGCTTCCATGTCTCTTCCAGTTATATTTGAACCAGTAAAAATAGATGGTATGGTTCTTGTAGATGGTGGAGCTTTAAATAATGCTCCAGTAGATATAGCAAAAAAACTTGGAGCAGAAAAAACTGTTCTCGTGGATATTCATGTTCCACCTAAAAAGGTTGAGGCAGAAAAACTTTCAAATACTTTTTTAGTATTGGAAAGAATTTTAGACTCTATATCATACTATCTCCTTGAGGAAAAGATTAAGCATGCAGATTTTATAATAAGAATTCCTCTAAATATTGATACACTTGATTTTTCAGAGCCTCTCTTCATAATAGAGAGAGGTAGAGAGGAGACAAGAAAGATAATATATAAGCTCAAGAAGTTCTTGGATTATTCTTAGGGTTTCATTTTAGACAAAAGATCTATTATTTCCTGTATTCTTTCAAGCATCTTTCCAGCCTCAGCAAATTCACCTTCTTTAGTAAGTTCCTTATACTCATTCATATACTCAATCAGTGAATTTATAAGTTCTTGAATGTTTTTCTCCTTCTCTTCCTTGGGTTTAAATGAAACAAGGGAATCTAAAGCTTCATAAAGAGAATTACCCCATGATACCTTCTCAGTACTGGCTGTTATTACTTTCTTTAATTGTGGAATTTTTCCCTCTGTTGCCTGAAGATACAACGGCTCCACATATAAAAGAGCATCATCAATGAGAAGAAGTATAGTGTTTCCTCTTATAACCTGTGATCCCTGTTGGTTCCACAAAGTTAGTGTCTTTGATATATCAGTATTTTGATCTATCCTTGCCTCTATCTGAAGCGGCCCATATATCACCGTCTCCTTTGAAAATCTATAAATTACACTCTCACCGTAATTAGGTTCATCACATCTTCCAACAAATAGAGCAATAAGATTACTTTTACCAAGTGGTGTCATTGGCAGAATGTTTACAAACTCCTCCTTCCCCCCTATCTTCATGATAACAAAATACGGCTGCATTTCCTGTATTCCGGTTTTATACTTCTCCTTTGCTTTCTCCCATCTATCCTCTCTGTTGTAGAAAACCTGAACATCTGTCATATGGTAATCTCTATACATGAATGATTGCACCTCAACAAGATCGTCTGGAAATCTCATATGTGCCTTAAGATCTTCATTCATCTTTTCCTGTGGTGCAAATAGATCTGGATATATTTTCATGTATGCCTTAATAATTGGATCCTTATCATCTATAACATAGAATTTTACCTTTCCATTGTATGCATCAACGGTAAATTTCACAGAGTTTCTTATATAGTTAAATCTTATCTCGCCTAACCTCACATGTTCAGAGTATGGATAAAAGGATGAAATTGTAAAGCCATCTCCCATCCACATAAGATTTCCATCCTTGTCTATAAATATGTAAGGGTCATAACCAAATAGTAAGAATGGGGCAATCTTATCAACTCTCTGAATAACATTTCTATACATCATTATTCTTGAATCTCTGGTGAGATACCTTGAAAGAAGGATATTCATGTCATTAAATTTCGAGGCGAGCATAATACGCTTAAATAAACTTCCCACTTCAATTCCCCCTTCTCCTTCGTACCTTGTATAAACATTCTCATTGCCTCTCGGATAATCAAATTCATCTGTGGATGTCTTAACAAAAACATATGTATCTGTAAGTTCTCCATAGTAAATCTCTGGTCTTTTTACACTAACCCCTTCAACTTCAACTCTTGGTGGTATATCCTTTATCCATAAAACTGGAAGTCCCTCTTCAGTAAATTCGTTGACAGGATTCATACAAACTCCATAACCATGAGTATACTTAAGGTGTAGATTAACCCAGCTCTTGGAGCCTTCTGGAAGCAAATTCTGATCAAGTTCCCTTGCAGAAAGCATAACTTCCCTTAAATTACCATTTATGTTGTATCTATCCACATCAACATCAATAAATCTGTAGTATGGTCTTATACCCTGGATCTCCTTGTATGTATCAATAAGAGCCCTCCAATCCCATAGTCTCGCACTGTCTATCACTTCAGCGTTATTCTTTATTATCTCCTCTGTAAGTGGAGATAGCGATGAAATAAAGACATTGTTAAACTCATCAAGACCATATGCTCTTCTTGTAAATTCAATATTGTAAGATAGGAATTCCTTCTCCTTTGCAAGTTCGTTTGGTTCAACTATTACTCTCTGGTAAA
>CAZNRO010000053.1:0-6445 GCA_964575745.1 uncultured Caldisericota bacterium
ATGTAAACCCTGCGTTTACTTTGAAACTTTTTCCTTTATTTAGAATTCTCAAATTTAGAAGCTTCACAATGTCTTCAATTCTCATCACATCTTAAGTATATATAAAAAAGTTTTTTTGTCAACAATATCATGTAAAAACCTTAATACAATAATAAATAACGGGTAGATTTGTAATGATTTAAAGTTATGAAAATAACTTTATTCAAAGGTATATACAAATTTGAGAAAATTATAATATAAAACAAAAAAAATTTCAAGAACATATTAAGTTTAGAAAAAAACAAAAAGATTGTATTATACTTATAATATAATGTATAGTAAGGAGGTCATAATGGAAGAAAAGGAATTGTATGAAAAGGCAAAAAAGAAGGTGGAAGAGATAAAAAGTTTCTATACTCACCTCATAGTTTATGTAGTAGTAAATATAGCATTTTACATTCTTGTAGGAAAAGGTTGGCTCTGGGTTACCTTCTTTTGGGGAATTGGAATTTTAACCCATGGATTAAAAACTATCGGATTTACAGAGGAGTGGGAGGAGAGAAAAATAAGAGAGTTAGTGGAAAGAGAAAAGAAGAAAATGAAGAAAGTAGAAAAAGATGTAAATAAAAAGGAGGAAGAAACTAATTAAATACTTTCTTTAACTCATCTCTTTTCTCATAAATTAGTTCTGAGACTTTTACAATTAGTTCCACTGCTTTTTCCATGGAAGAGATGGGTATGTATTCAAACCTTCCATGATAGTTATGTCCACCTACAAAGATATTTGGTGTTGGAAGCCCTTTATATGAAAGCCTTGCTCCATCTGTTCCTCCCCTAATAGGAACAATATTTGGTTTAATACCAGAAAGTTTCATTGCCTTCTCAGCAATATCAACAATTACTTTCACTGGGAGTATTTTTTCCTTCATATTGTAGTACTGATCCTCCATGCTCAACTTTACAGTGCCCTCTCCATACTTTATGTTGAGAAAATTCGTTATTTCTTTCATCAGTTTCTTCTTTCTTCCAAACTCCTTTCTGTCAAAATCCCTTATTATGAAGTATAGTCTTGTTTTTTCAACTTCTCCACTAAAACTTATTACATGGAAGAAGCCCTCGTATCCTTCTGTATGAGATGGAGTTTCATGTGCAGGAAGCATTGAGAGGAATTCCTTTGCAATAAGTATTGAATTCTTCATCTTGTTCTTTGCCTCTTTTGGATGAATGTTTAAACCAAAAATTTCAACAATAGCCTTGGCTGCATTGAAATTTTCGTACTGAAGGACACCTATTGGGCCCCCATCTATTGTATAGGCAAAATGAGCTCCAAATCTTTTCACATCGAATAGATTTGCACCTCTACCGATTTCTTCGTCAGGAGTAAAAGCAATTCTTATCTTACCATGTGGAATTTCATCGTGTTTTATAAGATACTCCATTGCTGTTATAATTTCAGCGATACCACCTTTGTCGTCAGCTCCAAGAAGAGTGGTGCCATCGGTGACTATTAAATCTTCTCCTATATAATTTTTAAGTTCTGGATAAAACTTTGGGGAAAGAATTATATTTTTTTCTTTATTTAAGACAATGTCTTCACCATTGTAGTTTCTAACTATTTTAGGATTTACCCCCTCTCCTGTTATTGAGGGGCTTGTATCAAGATGTGAGATAAAACCAACTACAGGTACATCATCTTTCGTATTGGGTGGAAGAGTTGCCATAAGATAGCAATTCTCGTCAAGGAATACATCTTCAAGTCCAATTTCTTCAAGTTCCTTCTTTAATTTTTTTGCAAGTTCCCATTGACCCTGAGAACTTGGTGATGTTTTAACCTCTTCGTTTGATTGTGTGTTTATCCTTACATATTCAAGAAACCTTTCTACTACTCTTTCCATCTTTCCTCTCCTTTCACTGTTTACTGAATTATAACTCAATTGGTATACTATAATTGAAACATATTTTTAATTTTTTCTTCTAAATTTTAGAGGGTGAGATGGATAGTTTAATAATCAGAGATTTAACTATGAAGGATGAATATTTCGTTGGTACGTGTTCTCATGTATATGAGTCCAATGACTATGATAGGTGTGCTGAGGAAAGGATAGAGTTTATAAGAAAATATTACAAAAAGGGGCTGAGAGTGAAGGTTGCGCTTATAGATGGAGAATACGCTGGATTTATTCATATCATTCCTATAGAAATTTCTCCTTTCGGGCCTATAGGTGAAAATCTTATGTCTATTCCGTGCCTTTTTGTGCAACCAAATTTTAGAAAAATGGGGATAGGAAGAAAACTAATAAAAGAAGCATTTAAGGAAGCTCTAAAGCAGGATAAAAATGGTCTTGTAACAGTAGGTTATTCAGCAAATCTCTGGTTTATGCCTGCTGAGTTTTTTGAAAGAGTAGGATTTAAAGTTCTGAAAATTGAAAAAATGGAGTCTCTTAGAGAGAAACATCCTAACTATGAGAGAATTCTTTTATGGAAAACATATGATGAAGATGTGGAAAAGCCAGACTTTCTAAGACCAAATTATAAATTCAATGAAGTTTCGGGAAAAGTGGTAGTGGATGTGTTTTATAACACATTCTGCCAGATAAGTTTAATTCAACTTGAAAGAGTAAAGAGAGTTATCAAAGAATTCTCACCTCATATCATTTTGAATCTTTACAATTCAGAGGATAGGGAGATTCTTTTGAAGTATCAAATTCCACAGGGAGTCTTTATAAATGGGACAGAACTTGGCACTCTGTATGGAGTTAGTGAATATGAAATAAGGAAAACGATAATAAAGGAATTAAAGAGGATTGGGGGATGATTCTTCAGTTTAATTGGATAACTCTCTTTGCTTTTTTTATTTTGTCCTTTATAGATATTCTTTTTACAAATAGAGGTCTTAAAAAGCAAAGAGTCTTTATAAAACCTTTTATTATCCCATTCCTTCTCATATATTACTTTCTTAGTACCACTTCTCTCAATATACTTGTAATCCTTGCTCTCATGTTCAGTACAATAGGAGATATTTTTCTACTTTTTAGAAAGTCAAAGACCTTTCTTATCCTTGGTCTTGTCTCATTTCTTCTTGCACATGTTTCTTATATAGCCACCTTTTTGTTAACATTTAAATTGTCGTTAATTCCATCTCTATGCTATTTACTTATCATACCTTATGTGATTTTTGGAATAGTTATGTTTAAAAGCCTGAAACTGGAGGAAAAAGCTATTAAAATGGGAGTTGTTATGTACATTTCTGTTGTTGTATTAATGAGCTTTTTAAGTCTTTTGAGATTTTATTCTGTGTCTTTCAAATCTTTTATTTTAACCTTTTCAGGATCTATACTTTTTATAATTTCAGATTCCATACTTTCCGTAAGATACTTTGGAGAAAAAAGAATTAGGGGAGAGTTTGTGACAATTACCTATATCCTTGCTCAATTTTTAATTGTATTAGGATTTATATATTGATATTACTCTTTTGTTGTTTAGCTCTTCTATCTTTTCCAAAGAATAACCAAGAATATCCCTTAACACCTCTAGGGTATTTTCTCCAAGAAGAGGAGCATGCGAGTAAACTCTTCCAGGTGTCTCTGATAATTTAAGAGGAGAACCTGCAATTTTTACCTTTCCCATATCGGGTTGTTCTACTTCCACAAGCATATTTCTGTACTTTATATGAGGATCATTCACAATTCTATCAATTGTATTAATAGGTGAAGCTGGAATTCCGTATTTTTTAAAGATTTTTAACCATTCATCTGTGGTTTTTTTACCTATTATATCCTCAAGGAGGGGAATCAGCTTCTTCTTATTTTTAGTTCTTAATTTATTTGTCTTGTATTCTTCCTTTTCTTTGAGTTCAGGATGTCCTATTGCTTCTGTGAATTTCTTCCACAGATTATCATTTCCTATAGGGATAACTATCCAGTCATCCTTTGTTTTAAAAGCCTGAAATGGTGTTATTGATGGGTGTGCTGTACCAAGTGGTTCTGGTATCTCGCCTGAAACTGTATATCTTAAAACAGCATTTTCAAGAATGAAGAACAAAGAATCAATCATAGATATGTCTACCCTCTGTCCTATCCCAGTTTTTTCTCTATAGTAAAGAGCAGACAGTATTCCTATAGTGCACATATAACCTGTTACAATATCTCCTACAGATGTTCCAACCCGAACAGGAGGCCCCCCTTCAGGACCGGTAATACTCATAAGTCCGGAGTATGCCTGAGCAATCATGTCATAGGAAGGCCTTCCTTTATACTCAGGAATTGTATCATGTCCAAATCCACTTATTGATGCATACACTATTTTTGGATTTATTTTCCTTATCTCTTCATAGGAAAAGCCCAATTTCTCCATAGTTCCCGGTCTAAAATTTTCAACAACTACATCTGATACTTTGATAAGGTCTTTTATAATTTTCTTTCCCTCATTTTTCTTTATATCTACAACAACACTCTTTTTATTTCTATTTATACTTACATAGTAAGCGCTCTTTCCATTTAAGAAAGGACCAAAACCCCTTGAATCATCGCCCCATGGAGGCTCAATGTGAATTACCTCTGCCCCGAGATCAGCAAGGACCATGGTTGATGTAGGTCCTGCAAGAACATGGCTCATATCAAGAACCCTTATTTCTTTAAGTGCCCCTATCATAAAATCACCTCCATAGTTTATTATTTCTTGGCAAAATGATACAAAATTATTCCAGATGAGACAGAGACATTCAAGGATTCAGCCTTTCCATATATAGGAATTCTGATTGTTTCATCACACATTGAAAGCACATCATCTCTTATACCATTTGCTTCATTACCAAAAACAATTCCCAGCCTATCCTCTATATCTACATCTGTATAAACCGTACTCCCTTTTGGTGAAGTCCCAAGTATCTTTACTCCGTTTTCTTTAAGCTTTTCTATTATCTTTTTTATATCAGAGTTTACAACCTTCAAGTGAAATAGAGAACCCTGACTGCTTCTTATCACTTTAGGATTGAAAGGATCCACACTTCCCTTATCCAGAATTACCGTATTAAATCCTGCAGCATCTGAAGTTCTTATTATGGTTCCAAGATTACCCGGATCCTGTATTCTATCAAGGATTACAAACCTCTTCTCTTTAAAGTCAACTGAAAACTCTTTTATTTTCACAATGGCAAAAATTCCCTGTGGAGATTCTGTTTGCGATATTAACTTTGTTATTTTCTCGTTTACGATAAATTTTTTGACTTTAAAGTGGTCAAATCTTTCTATATCTTTAAAATGTTCAGAAAAGATTAAGCACTCAACTTTCCAATCACTGTTTAAAACATCTCTCACGGTATGTATACCTTCTACTATAAAAGATTTATATGTTTTTCTTCCCTTTTTTGTAAGTAGTTTTTTCCACATTTTAACATACCTGTTTTTAACTGAATTAATTATCTCCGTATACTCCTCCTTCTTTTTAATCCTATCATATTCATTGAAGCATCTATAAAGTAGTAGATGAAAAATTTTCCTTTAGTCTTTTAATAATTTTGTTAAAGAGAAATTTTCTATTATCTAATGTGATAATGTAGACTTCACCATAATTTTTAAAAGATTTAACATAATTTCTGTGAAGCGTTGCAATAAGATATATTTTTGAGTTTAGTATCCTTCTTATCTTCTCATTGAACCACTGACTTTTCATCTCCATTCTGCCTATTTCATCTATCAAGAGAAAACCTGATTTTATTCCCCTTTCAACTGCAGGAATTGCCACCTCCTCAAATTTTTTTACGTTAACCCCATACTTTCCAACTCTTGATTCATTAAAATCTATTGACGCAAAGACTTCTCTTTTCCCTGTAATTATGTCTATAACTTCAAATCCTTTTCTCGTTCCGTGTTCTCTTATTTCAAGTGTTATAAATCCACCAAACTCCACACCACTTTTCTTTAACACATCTGAAACATTCTTTAGTAGAGTTGTTTTTCCAACCCCAGGTTTTCCACTAATAAATATCTTCATCTTGTAAAAATTTTAGTGATTTATTTAGAATCTTCTTTCGTAGAAGAATTATACTCAAGTGACCTGTAGGAAACCATACAAGCTCTGGTTCTCCGAGCTCTCTCCATAATGATAGAGTTGATTCCTTTGGAATAAATACATCAAATTTAGCTCCAAACATTAAAATTTCTCTATCTTTCAGAAATTTTGCAAAAGTTAGTGGATCATACAAGAAACAATCTTTTATAGGCTTCTTTTTATCAAGTTCGTCTAAAGAGTTAAGATTATCTATAAAATCTCTGAAATTCTTATGAATTTTAAAACACTTCTTCTTTGAACATGTTCTGTCCTCTTCATAACTTTTCCTTAAAACTTTTGTAACAATACTTTCCCATGTTATATAGTAAAAATTACCTCCGGTAACTACAAGAATCCCTTTTTCTACATCTTTTTCAAAAGCCATAGAAATGGTAGCTATCATGCCTCCAAAACTTAC
>CAZNRO010000054.1:0-4316 GCA_964575745.1 uncultured Caldisericota bacterium
GCTCTCATATACTCAAAGGTTTTCTGAGGAACAGTTTCAAAACCATCTCTTGCAAGATACAGAAAGAGAACTGAAGAACCAAGTATGTAAGAGATAGCCTCCCTGTGGGGTATAAATCCTGTAACAACTACGTAATTTTCTAATCCAAGAGAGGAAACTATTCTTTTAGTATTTTCTTCAAAAGGACCAAGAATATAAACTTTTATGTTTCTCTTTATCTCCTCATTTTCGTCTATAATTTCTCTTATAGCTTTCAAAAAATACACAGGAGTCTGAATGGAGTAGAAACTACCTGCATATGATATGGTAAAACCTTTAAGTTTTTTAGGGGGAACATTAAAGTCATTTTCATCGTATCCACCATAAACTACCTTCACCCTGTCCTCTGAAAGAAAATCATAGGTCTTAATAAGCCTCTCTTTAAATGATTTAGTAACTGTGAGTATTAAGTCTGCCTCTCTTATGCATCTTTCCTCCAGTCTTCTATTCTTTTCCCTAACCTTTCCTGGATAGAGCACAAAAGGATTATCTGACCATAAATCTCTCAAATCCATAACCCATTTAACTCCTATTGTTTTTAGTTTCAATCCTATAAGATGCACAGAGTGGGGTGGACCTGTGGTTATCACTGCATCTATTCCATTCTCCTTTATTATTCTTTTTCCCTCTCTCACAGCATCTTTAACCCATGTTACCTTTTCATCAGGGATAAAAAAAGAAAGTTTGAGTTTTGAAAGAAGCCCACCCTTCAAAATTTTAAACTCTTCAATAACATCTATGCCTCCCTCTTCTTTCTTTTTTCTTTTGATTAATTTGAGAAGAGCTTTTGGAAAAAAGAGTCTTGGATCTTTATAATAAACCCTGAAAATTTTAACATCATCGGATACCTTTAAAAACTCATCCTTATACCTTATAGAGGGGTAATTAGCAGTTAGAAGGTACTTCTCAAATCCCTTCAAGTTGTTCACTATCTTCAGTATTCTCTGACTTCCACCACTTCCCATGGGAGGTGAGAAAAAGGATACAAACAGAATCTTTTTCAACCAATCACCTCTTTGTATATCTTTAAAGTATCTTCACACATCTTATCCACTGTAAACTTCTCCTTTACTTTTATTATGTTTCTTTTACCAAACTCTTCTTTTAACTTCTTATCTTTAAACAAAAGGATCTTCTCCTTAAATTCTTCCACATCAAAATCTTTTACAATGTACCCATTTACTCCATTCTCCACCATCTCCCTTACGCCACCTGAATCACTAACCACAACAGGAAGAGATGACGCCATGGCTTCAAGAACTGAAACAGAGAAACCCTCTCTTATGGAGGTGGATACAAAAACATCAAAAACACCATAAAATCTTTTTGCATCTTTTCTAAATCCAGTAATAACAACAGAATCCCTTAGTCTATACTCTTCTATCCTTTTCTCAACAAGAGTACGCATACTTCCATCTCCCACAATCATAAGTTTCGCCTTTTTCTCTTTAAGATGAATAGCTTTAAATACATCAATTAAAAATAGTGGATTTTTAACCCTTTCCATTCGCATTATACTCCCAATGACAAAGTTACTTTTACTAAAAAACTCCTCTTTTGAAAAAAAACTATCTGGTATCTCAACTCCAAGGGGTATAACCTTAACCGTAAGTGCTGGATTTCTTCTTAACACATCCCTCATCAAAGCCCTTGATGGAACTATAACTATCTTCGGAATACCTATTGTGGTATTATCCACTTTTTCAAAAAGAAACCCCTTTATCTTTGAGGAATAGTCCTCCCTTATAAAACTTGTAATACTTGTAATGACAGGAATGCCTAGTTTCTTACCTATCCTTCTACCATAGAAATTGCCTCTGACCCCATATGTATGGATTAGGGATAGATTCTCCTCTGAAACCCTCTTAAGTGCATCTTTAAATACCTTAAGAGAGAAAGGAAATTTTGACTCAAAGAGATGGTTTTTGAATCCATTTTCCTCAATTTCATAAAACAGGGGACCTTTAAAAAAGGTAAAAAAAATGGTCTCCACCTTCCCTTTTAAGCCTCTTGCAAGACTCATAACCTGGTATCTTGACCCCCCTTTCTCTCCTCCACTTATAAAAACACCCACTTTAATCATTTATCCTCCTTATGGAAAAGAGGATTCCAGCCAAAGTCCACATGCCTGCAGATAAAGGCACCACTTCCCATAGATTCTCTGTAACATTATTGATAAGGAATGCAATAATACCAAATGTTATACCGAGGGCTACAGATTTTAAAAATCCGTCATTCCTGTTTACAACTGTTGCAATCCCTCTCTTGATTATGGTAAAAATCATGTGCAGGAAGGAGACAAAACCGAAAATTCCTGTCTCAACGAGGGTTTTAAGATAATAGTTATCCACATATATACCCTCAAAAAATCCAATTCTACTTGCCACCGCTCCACCGAAACCACCTGGCCCAACGCCGAAGAGGGGATTTCTTTTAAAAATATCTATGGCAAGATTCCATCTGTATATCCTTCCATAAGTCCTTGCCTTCTCCATATAAACAGGAGATAAAAGATTCATAAATCTTGTCCTTATCTGGGGAACAAAGTAGGATGAGATAACAAGGATAACGAGCAAGAAGAAAATCCTTTTATCCTTGTATATAAGGGTGAAGATAAAGAGGGCTAAAAATATGGACAACCAGGCAGCTCTTGTAAGAGTGAATAAAAGAGCAGAAAGAGAAACAAGTGTAACAAACAGGTACACATACTTCCTGATACCCTTTTCGTTTAAAAAGAGGATAAACACAAGTGGCAAAATGAGGATTAGGTAACCGGCAAGGGCGTTTGGGCTTGTAAAAATAGAGAACGCTCTCGTGGCTATCCCCATTTCCAGATCTTTATCCACCCAGGAAGGAGGAATGGGAACCTTCACGATGAACTGGTATATTGCATAGATGGATACAAGAGTGACAGAAACTAAAGAGATATCAATAATCTTTCTTATATCCTCTTTGTTGGAGATAAAATTTACAACTACTATAAAGAAAAGGAACATCTCAAGGTAACTTCTTATTCCATCAATTCCAGCACTCAGAGGGATATTGGATTTTAAAAGAGATAGACTCAAGAAAAAGAGAAAGAGAAGAACGGGGTTTATAATCTCTGTAAAAACTACACTTTTTCTCTTTATCCTTATAAGAAGTATAAGAAACAGAAGGATTAGGAATCCCTCATCCCATATGGACGAGATGGATGTAAAAGTTCGCCTTACAAAGAAGTCCATCAGAGGATAAAGGGGAACAAGATAAAAAAGAAGCTTCTCAGGAAAGTAATAAAAAATAAGAGGTAATGAGAAAATTAAGGAGAGGATTGGAGAAATAAAAAAACTTATTCCAGAAAGAAGAGAAAAGACGAATGTTCCTCCCTTCTTCATGATAAAACCCCTGAAATTACTTTAAATATAAAGCTCTCTTTAACCAAGTTCTCTTTAAAGAGAAGAGTGTAGAGTATAAAATAAATAACCACCCAGGAAATCACCCTGACCCCAACATCAAAAATAAAAAAAGATAGGGGCACAAGAATAACGAAAATGGCAAGAAGGAGGTTGAAGCTATCTCCTCTGTAATCTAAAAAACCTGTTCTTAAACTCAGACTTACATCCACTCCATACTTTTTAATAAGGGAGAAGACGAAACTTTCTTCAAAAGCATAAACAAACATGGAAACTACCTTACCTATAAAACTCTCCCTTATGAGTTTAAGGATGAAATCAATAAATCTTAATATGAAGCTCTCTTTAAGGAGTCTCTCCATCATCCCTTAAATACTCATTTACAATTTCTTCAAGTTTGTCTTTATCCACAAAATAATAGGAGAGACCGTCTTCCCACCATCCAGCATAACCCGGCACAGTCATTGCTGTGATATCTTCATCCTTTATGCTTTTTAGTAAGATCCCCAATTTTATAACCTGCCATGGTTTTAGATTCATTTGAACCCAGCTCTTCATCTCAAGAAGAATCTTCTGCATTCTTATTGTGTTTTTGATGGATAGGGCTTCTTTGGCAAGCTCTTTCAAGAGCTTCTGCTGTCTTTTCATTCTGCCAATATCTCCTGTTTCATCCATTCTAAACCTTACATACTCCAGAGCTTTTTCTCCATTCAGGTGCTGAAGACCTTTCTTTAAGTGAATATGTACATCACCGAGGTAAGAATCATAATCCATGTCCTTCTCAACCTCGATAGTTATTCCCCCAAGCATATCAATCATCTTTTTAAAACCATCAAAATTTATCTTCACATAGTATGGTACATCTATACCAAGTTCCTGTTCAAC
>CAZNRO010000054.1:4416-6155 GCA_964575745.1 uncultured Caldisericota bacterium
GGCTCCTCGGGATTAAGTGATGATAAAACATAATAAATGTATCCCATATATAGTCCTATTGAAACTAAGAGCACAATTATAATTGAAATCAGTATTCTCTTCCCTCGTTTACTCATTTCTATCTATACCTCCTCTTATATTCTTAAGCTCCTTTTTAAGATCTTTATAGTCTCTTATATATATTAGGACAAAATACACCAGAATAGAAATAACTATAGCAGAGAAGACCTGTATAATCTGGCCTTTCTTTGTAAGTGTAAAGCCATTCTTTTCAAAATAATTTGAAGCGTATAGGGCTAAAGATGACATAATCACTGAATATATTAAAATATATAAAAATCTCTTTATAAAATCAAGTATGGAGAGAGTGGTAACCTTTTTCTTTATAAATATATAGAGTAGAACAAATTGCACAATAGCCGCAATGGAAGCAGCCAGAGGTATACCTTTAAGCCCAAGAATTCTTGAATTTATAAAGTACAAAGATATCTGGATAAAGATAGTTATAAGACTTATTATCACCGGAGTTGTGGTATCTTTAAATGAATAGAAAGCCCTGTTTAAAAGAGCTGTCATCCCCCAGAAGGGAAGTCCTATTGAATAAAAAGAAAGAAGCATGGAAACAGTTTTACTTGAGTTAACTGTAAACTCTCCCTGTTGAAATAGAAGTCTTATAATGGGAAAAGAAAGTAATATTAGTCCTAAAGCAGACGGAAGCATAAGATAAAGTATGAATCTTAAACCAAAGTTTAAGGTTCTCCCCAGCCTATCTATCTCTTTTCTTGCAACCAATTGAGAGAGGGTTGGATATATAACAAGAGCTATGGCAAGGGCGAACAGACCAAGTGGTAGTTGAGATACTTTATATGCATAATCCAGGGAAGAGATGGCTCCTTCTCCAAAACTTGAGCCAATGGACTTCTCAAAAATTGGAGTTATGTAGGCAAAGGTGGAGTTTATTAAGATGGGGATAGAGAGTAAACCTATCTTTTTAACATAAGGGTTTTTCAAATTTAATATAAATTTGTATCTCCATCCCTTTTTAATAACAAAGGGTAGCTGTATTAAAAGCTGTGCAATGGAACCAAAGAGAGCTCCATAAACTATAGCCATGGGACCAAAAAGGGGAACACCTATAATAAGAAGTATAACCACCGAAAAATTGTACAAGAATCCACCTATGGCAGGTATCGTGAAGGACTCATATGTGTTGTGAAGTCCTGTAAAGAGAGTGGCTATGCCAAGAATAAGCATTTGAGGAATAAGTATTTTAAACATAAGGGTGGCCAATTTAAGCATATCTTCTGAAGCATGAGGTGCCATTATGTACACTACCTGACGGGAGAAGATGAAAAAGATAACAGATAGGATGAGAAAAATAATGACAATTGTGTTAAAGAGAGTATTGAAAACCTCCCACATCTCATCCTCTTTCTTCTCCACAAGAAAATCTGTAAAAACAGGTATAAAAACTGCAGAAAGAATCCCTGCCACAAGAAGGTGGGAAATGGTAAATGGTATGTAGGTAGCAATTTTCATGGCATCAGAGACAAACGTTGTTCCAAAGAAGTATGCAATGGTTTCCTCTCTCACAAAACCAAGAATTCTACTAAGAAGTGTAATTGTAATTATTATGAAACTTATTGAGACAAGTTTCTTACCTCTCAAAAACTATTTCCTCCAGATTGAAAAATAAAAGGGTCTTAATCTTCACTGCAAACAAATTTTAAAAAATAAAT
>CAZNRO010000055.1:0-2407 GCA_964575745.1 uncultured Caldisericota bacterium
CCATGGGAACCATAATCCATAACCTCCGCCACCTTTTCTCTTGTAAGGACAGCGCCCATGGGAAGTCCACCTCCAAGAGCCTTTGCCATTGTTACAATGTCTGGTTTTATATCAAAGTGCATGAAACTTAGGAACTTTCCTGTTCTTCCCATGCCTGTTTGAACCTCATCAATGACAAGTAAAACATCTTTCTCCTCAGTGAATTCTCTTACGAATGAAATATACTCTCTGTCAATAACTCTCATTCCCCCCTCACCTTGAATGGTCTCCAGAAAAACACCGGCAGTTTCTGGTGTGAAAGCATCTAAAAATGCATTTCTATCGTTTAGTGGAACAAATTTTACACCATTCAAGAGCGGTTTAAACCCCCTATGATATTTTTCTCTTCCCGTAATTGAAAGAGAGCCCATAGTTCTCCCGTGGAAACTATTCTTTAAGGCAATAATTTCAAACTTTCCTTTAGATGAGCCATACCTTCTAACCATTTTTATGGCAAGCTCATTTGACTCTGTCCCACTGTTTGTGAAGAAAACTTTTGAAAATCCACTGGATTCTGTTAACATCTTGGAGAGAAGGGCAAGTTCCTCTGTATAGAATAGATTTGATACATGAAGAAGTTTCTCTATTCCCTCTTTTAGAGCTGAAATAACCACCTCGTGATTGTAACCAAGTGCGTTAACCCCAATGCCTGAAAGGAAATCTATGTATTCTCTTCCTTTATCATCAAAAAGTTTTACCCCTTTTCCTTCCTTTAATGTTAGATTAAACCTCTTATAAACATTCAGATGATACTTCTCTGTAACTTCTTTTACATCCATACCTCACCTCTTAGGTTGTGTATCTTGAATTTATTACAACATACTCCTCTGTTAAATCAGAGGTTAAAAACTCCACTTCTTTATTTCCATCTTTCAGATCTATAACGATTTCCACTGTATCTTTTTTTAGTTTTTCCTTTGCTTTTTTTCTATCAAAATTAACAACTCTACCATTCTTTATAATAATCTCTTCTCCAACAGACACATCCACATCCTCTCTTACTTTATCGCTTAACGTTCCAATTGCTGCAATAATCCTTCCAAAATTTGGATCTTCACCATATATAGCTGTTTTTACAAGATTTGAGTTTGCAACTCTTCTTGCTACATCCTTCCCAAAAAATTCACTCTCTGCATTCTTCACAATAATCCTTATAACCTTTGTAGCACCTTCTCCATCTTTAACTATTTGAAAGCTAAGGTCTTTACAAATCTCAAGAAGGGCATCTCTAAACATGTAAAAACTCTTACCTCTATCTATCTTAGAACTCCCTGATCTTCCATTTGCCATTATAAAGACAGAATCATTGGTGCTCATACATCCATCAACACTTATTCGATTAAAAGTTCTACTTACGCAAAATTTTAGTATCCTTCTTAAAACACTGACTTCAATTCTTGCATCTGTCACTATAAATGCAAGCATCGTAGCCATATTGGGTTCTATCATACCTGAACCCTTTGCCATGCCAAGAATTCTTATCTCGTTTCCCTTATATCTAAAATAGGTTGATGCTTCTTTCTTTGCTTTATCAGTTGTCATTATGGCTTCCTCAAAATCAGAAGTTCCGTTTTTAGTTAGAGACCTGACTGCAAGCTTAATTCCTTTCTCTATTTTTTTCATTGGAAGAGGGATTCCTATAACACCAGTGGACGCAACGAGAACATCTTCCTTTTTTAACTTTAGAAGTTTAGCTGTAATTTCAGTCATTCTAACAGCATCCTCTATACCCTTTTCTCCATTCAGCATATTTGCATTGGCGCTATTAACAATAATTGCGCGCGATGCCCCAGATTTAAGATGCTCTTTTGAAACAGGGATGTGCGCACCTTTAAACTTATTCTTTGTAAAAACGGCAAAGCTTGAAGCTTCACTCAAACTATAAATTAAACCTACATCTTTTCTTTTCCTCTTAAGTCCGGCATGAACGCCTGAAAATAAAAATCCTTTAACTTTCTTCATCTCTTTCTCTCCTTATAATTGTTCCTTTTATGTCAAAACCCATTTCATTCCCAAAAGTGCCTATAATAACCTCTTTAACACCATTCCTTACAGCATAAATTGCACCTTTTACCTTTGGAATCATACCGTTAGCAATTACCTCCTCATCTATAAGCTTCTTAGCTTCTTTAGTTGTTATACTCTTTATAACTGATCCATCCTTCCCTAAAATTCCCTTTACATCAGTAATAAAAACAAGTTTTTGGGAGTGGGTAGATACAGAAATATGTGAGGCAAAGGTATCTCCATTTATATTTAAAGTTTCTCCATGGGTACCATGACTCACAGGTGATATAATTGGTATAAAACCATTCTTTAATAGAAGATTAATCAATTTTACATTTACACTAACAATATCTCCAACATA
>CAZNRO010000055.1:2507-3877 GCA_964575745.1 uncultured Caldisericota bacterium
TTTTCTCCTTCAATAAATTTTCCTGTAATCTTTACTACTATCCTCACAGAGATATACCTCTTTCAGTTAGACCTTCATCTTCTCTGAAACCAGTCATTATGTTCATATTTTGAATTGCCTGACCTGCTGCCCCCTTAACAAGGTTATCTATAGTAGAAACTATAATTCCTAAATCTTCCTCCTCCAAAAAACCTATGTCACATCTATTGGAATAAACCACATCTTTAATCTGGGGAAAGGAACCTGAAGGATAAACTTTTACAAACTTTTCTTTCCCATAAAACTCTGTTAAAATTTTCTCCATTACCCCTCTCTTTCTCAATTTAAAATAGATTGTTGAAAGAATCCCTCTTCTTATTGGTAAAAGGGATGCAGTAAAATAGATTTTTCTTTTAAGGATGTATTCCATTTCTCCAACATGTCTGTGGCTTCTACCAAGAGAATAGACTTTAAAATTCTCATAAACATTAACAAAATGTGTGGTTTCTTTAGGTTTTCTTCCGGCACCTGTCACGCCTGACTTAGAATCAACTATTATTGTGTCCTCCTTTACCACCTCATTTTTTATAAGAGGGTAGAGGGGTAAAATAACAGAGGTTGGATAGCAACCGGGATTTCCAACAACATTCGCATTTCTTATCTCTTCCCTGAAGAGCTCTGGTAGACCGTAAACCGTCTCCTTCAGATATCCTGGAAACTTATGTTTAACTTTATACCACTTTTCAAATACTCTCTCGTCCCTAAACCTTGAATCACCAGATAAATCAACGAACTTGATCCCCTTCTTATACAGGTGGTTTGCAAACGGTGCCGACTTTGTATGCGGAAGGGCTAAGAAACAGAAATCCACCTTTCTTTCCTTTCCTTCTTCATGAGAAATAAATTTAATGTTAAGGGAAAGATTTGGAAAAACACTGGATACGACATTGCCGTTAAACTCGTTTGAAGTCACAAAGGCTATTTCAACATTTTTATGAGATGTGAGTATTCTTATAAGCTCCTGGCCAACAAAACCGCTTCCACCAAAGATTCCTATTTTCATTTCTCACCCCTTAGTTTTTTAAGAACCTTTAAAACTTTATTAACCTTGCTCTTCTCTGAAACTGCAAGAATAGTATCATCGCCTGCTATTGTTCCAAGAACTCCTTTAATATCGTATTCGTCAATAAGTCTTGCAATTCCTGTGGCACTTCCAGGGGTTGTTTTTATAAGAATAAGATTGTCTGTATGTTTGATATCTTTTACAAAATTATTAAAGGATACCTTGAGCTTTGTTAAAAGTTTCTCTGAATCCTCATCTGGTATTTTATAAAAACATCTTCCTCCCTTCTTTACCTTAACAGCACCAAGTTCCTTTAAATCCCTTGCAA
>CAZNRO010000055.1:3977-6128 GCA_964575745.1 uncultured Caldisericota bacterium
GAGAAGAATTTTAGTGACCAATTGAATATGGAATGGCCTATTACCTGAGGAATGAGTGCAAGAAGAAAAAAGAGTGTATATTCTCTCAAAGGGAATCCAAGAAGGGGAACTTTTAAGGAAAGTGAAAAGAGAAGTAGAAACAAAAAACTTATAGTATAAACAGGGAAGATAAGATCAAGAAGTTTGTATCTTCTTCTCAAAACAGAGGAAGATATAAGATAGAGTGAAGCAAAAACTGCTCCAAGCAATGCGAGCATGTTGCCAAAGGTTTTCCCTGAAGTGAAATTTCCGCTGTATGACATAAGAAATGAACCAAGAATGGATATAAAAATTGCAATTATCGTTTTTTTATCCGTTCTTTTTTTGAAAAGAAAGTATGAAAAGATGGCAACAAACAGTGGGTTTGTGGTTACAAGCACCGTTGAATTCATTATGGATGTATATTTTAGTGATGTAATCCAGCTAAAGAAGTGAAGCGAAAGAAAAAAACCGGCAAGTATAAATAACTTTATGTCCTCTCTTTGATATTTTTTCTCTGAGTATAGTAAAAAAATGGGGAGAATAAGAATAGAGCTTATTCCAAGTCTGAATGTGGCAATGGTTAAAGCTGGAGCAGATGAAAGCCTTATAAATATTGCTGCAAAGGAAACAGATATAACCGCTATAAATATAAGTATGAAACGCATCCAATTCCTTTTCATTAAATAATTATACATAATTTTGTTGACTAAGTGGTTTTTACTGGTAAAATAAGTGAAAACGGAGGTAGAGAATGACAAAGGAAGAAATCCTCAAAGAGATTGAAAAAGAAGGAATTAAATTTATAAGATTACAGTTTGTAGATATAATGGGAATACCAAAAAATGTCGAGATACCTGTCTCTGAAATTGAAAATGCACTTGATAACGGAATTCTTTTTGATGGTTCATCCATTGAGGGGTTTGTGAGAATTGATGAATCTGACATGCTTCTTGTTCCAGATACAAAGACATTTTCTGTGCTTCCCTGGACAACAGCCGGAAGTCCTGTGGCAAGAATAATATGTGATGTAAAGAAACCGGATGGAACTCCTTTTCTTGGTGATCCAAGATACATTTTAAAGAGAGAGATGAAGAAGGTTAGAAAAGAATTTGGTTACATAATGAATGCAGGACCTGAGGCAGAATTTTTCCTCTTTAAGAGAGACGAAGAGGGAAACCCAACAACAATTACACATGACAGCGGAAACTACTTTGATTTACTTCCAAGAGACCTTGGTGAGAAAGTGAGAGAAGAAATTGTGACAACCCTTCAGCGTATGGGTTTTGAGGTTGAAGCAGCACACCATGAGGGAGCAGAGGGACAACACGAGATAGATTTTAGATATACTGATGCCTTAAGAACAGCAGATAATGTGATAACCTTTAAACTTGTAACAAAAACAATTGCCCTCAAATACAATCTTCACGCAACATTTATGCCAAAACCTGTAAGGGGAATTAATGGTTCAGGCATGCATACTAATCTCTCTTTATTCAACGAAAAAGGGGGGAATATATTCTATGATAAGAATGGAAAATTTGAGCTTTCAGATGAAGCTTTATATTTTATTGGAGGTATTCTAAAACACGCAAGGGGTATATCCTTTATTGCAAATCCACTTGTCAATTCCTACAAGAGGCTTGTACCTGGATATGAAGCACCTGTTTATATATCCTGGGCTCTAAGAAACAGATCTGCTCTTGTAAGAGTTCCTACAGCAAGAGGAAAAGCAACAAGAGTGGAGTTTCGCTCTCCTGACCCATCCTGTAATCCATACCTTGCTTTTGCTTTAATGCTTGCTGCTGGAGTTGATGGTATTAGGAATAGAATTGATCCTGGAGAACCAACAAATATAGATATCTATGAGTTAGCGGATGAAGATAGAAAAAGAATGGGAATAAAAACTCTGCCCGGGGATTTAATGGAGGCAATGGATGAATTCTTAAAGGATTCAGTTCTTGTAGAAACCATTGGAGAGCACATTATAGAGAAACTTATAGATGCAAAGAAGAAAGAGTGGGACGACTTTAGAATCCACGTAACAGACTGGGAACTAAAAAGGTATCTCTGTATATATTAGATTCTATCTTCCAGCAAATTTAATACTTATTCCTGCTCTCCTGTCATTGA
>CAZNRO010000056.1:0-6090 GCA_964575745.1 uncultured Caldisericota bacterium
TCAAAGGAGAAATTTTAAAGGTAAACGAACTTGCCTTCAACTTTGGAAAAGAGGAAACCAAAAAACTTTTGTAATAATTGGAAAAGAGTTTTTTTATAATAGAAGTGTCAATTTTAGACTCTGAAAAAGCTCAGAAACATATTGAAATGCCTGATAGTGCGACTTATTAAAATCAAAGATAACTTTTTGTTCATCAAGGATATTAATATGGTAGATGGAACTTCTCTCTTAGATGTTAAACCGTATTTAACATCTTCACATCTTTTGATGCCTAACTTATTAGATTAGTTGATTACAAAATGTTGTGTAGATAACTAATTAAGTAAATTTAAGCTCTATGGAGTAAATAAGTATGGTTTAATGGTAAACAATAAAATTATTGGAATTTGGATTTTAAATGTTAATGTGTATTTTTGTCCATTTTATAAATAATTATAGTAAAAATCGTTTTTGTTTTAAAGTGTGATTTTTAGAAAAAATTTACAAAAAGTTATAAAAAGTTATATAATAAATTATATGAGAATTGAAAAAACTTATAAAGGAGGTAAAAAAGGTGGTTTAGATGCAAAGCATATACTGATGATAAGAAATTCATACTTGCCACAAATTTCTATTAAACTCAAAGGAGGGAGAAAAGATGGAAGTTAAAGAAGTAGACGCTATTATAGACAGGTGGAAAAACACACCGGGGGAACTACTCTCAATATTGGAAGAAGTGCAGGAGAAAGAGGGATACCTTCCAAAAGAGATACTAAGATACATAAGTAAAAAACTGGATATTCCGTTATCTCGTATTTTCAGCGTGGCTACATTCTTTGCTGCATTTTCACTAAAACCAAGAGGAAGACATACAATTCAAGTATGCTTGGGAACAGCATGTCATGTGAGAGGTGCTCCAAAGGTGCTTAATGAACTGAAACATACTCTACAAATTGATGTAAACGATACCACAGAGGATAGAAAATTTACACTTACAACAGTAAGATGTCTTGGTTGTTGCGCTCTTGGTCCAGTTGTGAGAATAGATAATGATACACATATTAGAGTTACACCACGGAAGATTAAATCAATACTTTCTAAGTATGACTGAAAGGAGAGATAAAAAATGGAAAGAATAACTGGATTAGAAGATTGGAAGGAAGTAAAGAAGAAGGGGTGGGAAAAACTTTTTCCAAAGGATAGAATAAGAATATGTGTAGGAATGGCAACATGTGGTATTGCGGCAGGAGCAGATAAAGTCTTTAAGAAAGAGGAGGAGATTGTATCTTCAAGAAAACTGCCTATAGATATAGTAAAAGTTGGATGTATAGGATTCTGTAAAGAAGAGCCCATCGTAACAGTTCATGTTCCAGGTAAACCTTTACTTTTATATAACAAAGTGACGCCAGAAATTTTGGAGAATATAATTGATGACGCTATCAAAGGTAGATTAAGTGTAAAACCATTCTGTAAAATAGAAGAATGGGATAATATTATAAATGATGAAAAATTTATATATGGGAAAGGTTATGATGAAGTTCCTTTTTATAAAGATATCCCCTTCTTTTCAAAACAGAAAAAGATAGTTCTAAGAAACTGCGGACTAACAAACCCAGAGGATATAGAGGAATATATTGGATCTGGGGGATACTATCCTTTAATCAAAGCAATTACAGAGATGACACCAGAGGAGGTTATAGAAGAGGTAACGAACTCAGGGTTGAGAGGCA
Organism: uncultured Caldisericota bacterium; assembly: GCA_964575745.1. Lineage (GTDB taxonomy): Bacteria > Caldisericota > Caldisericia > B22-G15 > B22-G15 > B22-G15. The sequence goes on from CAZNRO010000056.1 coordinate 1,710, forward strand.
GAGGAGGAGCAGGATTTCCAACAGGAATAAAATGGAATTTTGTAAAACAGGCAAAAGGAGACTTCAAATACATAATCTGTAATGCAGATGAGGGAGACCCTGGTGCCTATATGAACAGAAATGAATTGGAGAGCGACCCACACATGATAGTAGAGGGAATGATAATTGGCGCATATGCAATGGGTGCTAGAGAGGGAATAGTATACATTAGAGAAGAGTATCCCCTTGCCATAGAAAAGATAAAAAAGGCAATAGAAGATGCCTATAAATATGGTTTTCTTGGAGAAAACATACTTGGAACAGACTTTTCCTTTGACATAAGAATAGTTAAAGGAGCAGGAGCCTTTGTATGTGGAGAAGAGACAGCTCTTATAGCTTCCATTGAAGGAAAACCAGGAAGACCAAGGCCAAAACCACCATTCCCTGCCCAAAAAGGTTTGTATGGCAAACCTACAGACATAAATAATGTTGAAACATGGACAAATATTCCTGTGATAATTAAAAAGGGAGCTAACTGGTTCAAAAGCATAGGAGTTGAAAAAAATTCTGGAACTAAGGTATTTTCTCTCGTTGGAAAGGTAAAAAATGTTGGACTCGTAGAGGTTCCACTTGGAACAAAGTTAAAGGAGATAATCTATGATATTGGGGAGGGAGGAGTTGGAGGTAAGAAGATAAAAGCTGTGCAGACAGGTGGTCCATCAGGTGGTTGTATTCCAGCTGAAAAATTTGACTTGTCTGTAGATTATGAGACTTTAAAAGCTGCAGGTTCTATAATGGGTTCAGGTGGAATGGTTGTTATGGACGAAAACACATGTATAGTTGACTTAGCCAAATACTTTTTAACATTTACACAGGCAGAATCTTGTGGAAAATGTGTCCCGTGTAGAGCAGGAACAAGAATAATGCTTGAGATATTGGAAAAGATCTCAAGGGGTGAAGGAGAGGAGGAAGATATAACTTTACTTAAAGAACTTAGTGAAACTATCAAAAAAGGAGCTCTCTGTGCTCTCGGTCAAACTGCTCCAAATCCTGTTCTTACAACTTTAAAATATTTTGAAAATGAATATATTGAGCATGTTATATACAAAAGATGTCCTCAAGGTGTGTGTGAATTAAGTATAGCTCCTTGTATGAGTGCATGTCCTGCAGGAGTTGATGTTCCAGCGTATGTAGCTTATATGGCAGAAGGAAAATTTAAGGAAGCCTTTTACACACATATAAAAGCAAATCCTTTCCCTATCGCATGTGGAAAGGCGTGTCCTGCTTTCTGTGAAAAAATGTGCAGGAGAGCACAGCTTGATTCACCTGTTGCCATAAGACAGCTAAAGAGAGTCTTTGCAGATAAATCCATGGAAGAGGGATGGGAACTTTACAAACCAGAAAAATACAATGAAAAAAAGGTTGCTGTAGTCGGTGGTGGACCAGGAGGATTAACCGCTGCGTATTTCTTGAATCTTAAAGGATACAAAGTTACGGTATTTGAAAAGAATGAGGAAGCTGGTGGTGCTTTAAGATATCTACTACCAGAGCATAGACTACCAACAGAAGCTGTAAAGTTTGAAGTTGAGAGAATCAAAAGAACAGGTGTGGAGATAATTACTGGAAGGGAAATAAAATCTCTTGACGAGTTAAAGGATTTTGACGCTATCTTTCTTGCATGTGGAGCCCATAAAGAAGTAAAACTTGGAATAAAGGGAGAGGATCTTAAGAATGTAATTCCGGCACTTAAGTTCCTGAAGAGTGTTAAAAGTGGAGAGTTCAAAGATAAAATTTCAGGAAAGGTCATCGTCATAGGTGGCGGAAATGCAGCCATTGATTCAGCGAGAGTAGCCTGGAGACTTGGAGGAGATGTAACTATTGTTTATAGAAGAGGAGAACAGGATATGCCAGCATTTAAAGAGGAGATAGAGGAAGCGAAGAGAGAGGGTATAGAAATAATGACATTAACCAATCCCGTTGAATTTATAGGAGATGAAGAGGGGAAAGTAAAGAGAGCTAAACTTATAAAGATGAAGTATGGAGAGTATGATCTATCAGGAAGAAGAAGACCAATTCCAATTCCTGGAAGCGAATTTGAAATTGATGTCTCTATGGTTGTTGTAGCTATAGGGCAAAAGATAGATGTTAATTTTGAGGGAATTGATGTTGAACATGGAGTTGTAAAGGTTGATCATAATCTTATGACCTCAGTTGAAGGTGTCTTTGCAGGCGGTGATCTTGTAAGAGGTCCATCCACCATCGTTGAAGCAATAGGGGATGGTAAGAAAGCTGCAATGGCAATAGATAGATATCTTGGAGGAGATGGAATTCTATTCAAAGAAGAGAGAAAAGTTGTTGAAACAACCTATGATGAGGAGAAATATCAAGAGGAAATGGAAAGAGTTAAATCTGTTCTAGTTGCACCAGAGGATAGAAGGAAAATTCATGTTGAGGTTGAAAAAACCATAGATGTTAAAGATGCGATAGAGGAAGCAAGAAGGTGTGTACACTGCGATAGAAGAGAAGAGGAGGAATAAAATGATATTTGCAAAGCCATTACCTCTAAATGAGGTTGAAAGAAATTTAACTAAAGAAGATAAAATCGCTATAATTGCATGTAACGGTTGTGTAAGAACGTACGGTGTTGGAGGATTTGAGGGAGCAAAAAAACTTGCAGAATCTTTAAGAAAAGATGGATACAATGTTGTCAAGATAATAGTTATTACATACAACTGCACAGAAGCCTATGTTATGCGAATAAGAAGGGAAGTTCCTTCTGATGTAAATGTCCTTCTTTCCCTCTCATGTACGGCAGGATACTCATCTATAAGCCGCATGTTTCCAAATAAGAAGGTAGTTAAAACCACAGAGAATGTTGGTCTTATCAGTATAGAGGATGATAGAAAAGTGTTTGAGGTGACTATTCCTTTTGAAAAATTCAAAGATTACAAGGGGAAGTGGTTTGCCTTTGATACTTTGGAAATGGTCTCTAAAAATAATGGAGGTGACTAATGATAATCTCTCTGCGTTCCGTTAAGTATGAAGAACTTAAGAAGATGTTAAATAAAGAAGATAAAATAGTTGTCTGGTCCTGTGATACCTGTATAAAGTACTGCGGACTGGGAGGAGTTGAGAAAGCAAAAACCCTTGCAGAAGTATTAAAAGAGGAAGGATACAATGTACTCGGGGTTGAAATAATTAGTGAATCATGTCATCTTGACTTAATAAGAGCTCACAAAAAAACAAAAAAAGATATGTTTGATGAAGCAACTGCAATAATAGTCCTTGCCTGTGAAGATGGAGTTCATTCAGTAAAAAATGTTTTTAAAGAAAAAAAGATAATAAATGTTGTGAAGACTCTCGGCGTTGGAAATTTAACTGCAAGAGGAGAGGCAATTCTTGTTGCCCCTTTTGAATGGACAGGACTAAAAGAGAGCATTGAAGGTTACACCCTCAATGAATTGGCAGAAAAACTCAACCTCTATAACTCTTTCTTTGATGAAGATAAGAAGCCAAAGCCAAAACTTGTAAAGATAACTGTTGATGGAAAAGAATGCGAGGCGGAAGAAGGGAAAAACTTGCTTGAAGCTTTACTCTCATTGGGCTATGATATACCGCATCTTTGTCATAAACCAGGATTAAATCCTACAAGCGCATGCAGGCTCTGTCTTGTGGAAATAGAGGGAATGAGGGGCCTTGTTCCATCATGTCATGTAACTGTAAAAGAAGGAATGAATATAAAAGTCGAAACTGAGGAACTAAAAAAGTATAGAAGAACAATCCTTGAAATTATCCTTGCAGAAGTTGGGGAAAAGTATATTGATAGAAGAAGTGAACTTGCTATGATGTTTAGAAAATATGGAGTAAAGAAATCAAGGTTTACTCTCTCAAAGAAAGAAAAAAATGTTGATGAGTCTGGTGATATCTTTATTATAGACAATAATAAGTGTGTCCTCTGTGGAAGATGTATTAGAGCTTGCGAAGAGATATCTGGAAGAGGAGTTCTTGATTTTGGATATAGGGGAGAAAAAACAATGATAATCTCTGGTTTGCATGATCCTATGGAAGAAACAAATTGTGTTGGATGTATGGCTTGTGTTAATGCATGTCCGGCAAATGCCCTTTCCTTAAAGACCGTACTATTTGACCTTGAACCTGTAAATAAATAAAATTAAGGTGGGTTAGCTAACCCACCTTAATTCATCTTACAAATATTTGGAGGTAAAAAGGTGAAAAAGATAACTTTAACACCGGGAAAGTTTAAAGGATTAAAGAGACTTTCTGATGACACTGGAAGATTTAGAATGCTTGCCATAGATCAAAGGGGTTCCCTTAGAAGAATGCTCGGAAAAGCAACAAACAGAAAACCTGAAGAGATTACTTATGAAGAACTTGCTACTGC
>CAZNRO010000057.1:0-4860 GCA_964575745.1 uncultured Caldisericota bacterium
GGGAATCAAGAAATTAAAAGAATTTACCTCTTCAGGAGACTTTCCTTATCACCAGCTTTGAGATAGTCTTCAGACACTCCATCACACCTTTTCCCTCAATAGCTATAGATTCAAAGTATGGATAGAGTGTTCCTCCATCATTTAAATCACTATTTAACTCCTCCACACTCAAAATCTCCTTCAAATCCCTCTTGTTGTACTGAAGAACTATAGGAATTCTTTCAATGGAAAGGCCAAACTCCTTCAAATTCTCTGCCATATCTTTAAAACTTTCTATATTCTTTTCTCTCACATATCTCTGAGAATCAGCCACAAATATTATCCCATCAGTTGCCTTAAGGATTGTTTTTCTTGTAAGACTGTATATTGCCTGTCCTGGAACGGTATACAAAGAAAGTTTTACAGTGAAACCTTTTATTCTTCCAAGGTCAAGGGGAAGAAAGTCAAAGAAAAGCGTCCTTTCATCCTTTGTGGCAATGGAAGTAAACTTTCCTTTAAGTTTTTCAGGGAGGTGGTTATAAATATATCTTAAATTAGTAGTTTTCCCGCTCATGGCGGGACCATAATAGACTATCTTAAATGTAATTTCTTTTAAAAAATAATTTATAAGTGCCATTATTCTATCAGAAGAGGGAATCCAGTTTTTTCTCTACTTCTGATTCCATCTCCTCCTTCTGAATAGTAGATTCAGGTGGTTTTTCAGTAATATTTTTAAGATAAGGAACAATTTCAGCCCCTATCTTCTTTGCCCAGAATCTTATCGCTCCCACTGGTGCTCTATTATCAAACACAATCACAAGAAGAACCTGGGGTACAAGCAGGGAAATATGAATATTGGCCTCTTCACCTTGATGGAATGTAACGGTAAATTCCTTTTCTCCAAGAAGTTTCGCAAGCTCATTGGTTGCAGAGAACAAACCCGCTGCAAGAGCAGCAATATTTAGAGCGTCTCCCTTTGAAACACCCCCGTGTTTTGTTATGAGCTGACCTGATCTATCAGAAAGAAGGATGTTTTTTGCTTGAGAATCTGCAAGGGTTTGGGATAAATAATCATCAATCCTTTTTAAATCCTCATCAGATATAACAATAGAGGACATTCCTTCAGCCATTTCTTACTCCTTTCTTAAGGTTATTATACCCTTTTTTAATAGTTGGTCAATTATCTTTAAAAGTTTAATCTTATCCATCCTAACTTCGGATAAAATATATTCTACAGTTTTCTTACCGTCAACCTTCATAAGCACACTCAACTCTTCAGGAGTAAGAGAGATCTTGGAATCACTATCCTGAAAATTAACCTCCACTCTCTTTCGAAAGGTCTCTCCCATTTCTTGAACCTCATCAGCCATACTTATGGCTTCTATTATTGCCCTTTCTGTGCCCATTTTTATAGAAGGAGCTGGAAGAATTATATTCTCTTTAAAATTAAACTCACCCTCTTTAAAAAGTAATATTTCTGCTAATGCCTCCAATCCAAAATTGTCTGGTGAATGTGCGTGTATGAGCTCACCATTATCAAAAAATATTTCCCCTTTATCCCCGTTTGGAAGAAGAATCTCGAGCTTTCCAGTCTTCCTCAATTGATTTATCGTTTGAATCAAAGAGGAGACTTCTATTATTCCTAACTCACCCTTCAATTTCATACTAAAAATATACCAAAAAATCACATTTATATAAAGTGATTGAGCAACAATTTTACTTGACAATTTTAAGTAGATAGTTAATAATTTAAATGTAGATTTTGGAGAACAGGAGAGGATATGGAAAAAAAAAGCATTGTTGTGACAGAGTTTAGGATGGATGTGGATAGGGTGGGTAAAGCTGCGCTTCTACTTGCTATGTCCTCTGATGATGAGGAAGTAGAGTTAAAAAAGAAACTTTCTGAGCTAAAGAAGTACAAAATAGGTGTTACGCGAGTAGCAGGCTTTGCCTCTGATATCAGAAGGAAATTGATCCCTGCGGTTCTTGGAGCTGCATTAAATTGTAATGTTATTAACAAAACAACTGCAGAAGTTCATGCTCTTGTTCATGCCTCCCTTGAAGCATTAAACTCCCTTATATTAAATGAATCTTTAGATTCTTCCCTTTCCCTTAAAGTGGGAATAGTATCTGATGGCAAGTGGCTTTGTGTCGGAATATTTGGAGATTCAGCCTTTTATCCTATTACAAATCATGAAAAGGCTGCACTTGGAATTATGCACTTAAGGTAATCTAAGTGAAAGGAAAAACTGTATTAAGAGAAACTTTAGAAATTAATACCTATGGGTTAGAGTTATTTAGTATAGGAGACAGACTCCGTGTAGGAGATTATAAATTGCATTCAAGATTTAGGAGGGTGATAAATTTTGTAAAAGATGGTTATCTTACCTCAGTAGTTACAGAGGAAGTTGGAGGAGGTCCTGTAAACATAGTTATCAAAAACTTCCCAATAGATTATGTAAAGACTTTATCTATTGAAGGAGATTTTATATTAGTGAATGGGAATCGTTTTGAAGTAAACAGTGGGATAATTTATAACTCAACGATTGACTTTACCTTAGAATTCTTTAAGGACAGATATATAAATAACCTCCATACTTTAAGGGATTTACTCATTTTCCATTCACCAGAACGGAGTTTATCCTTCCTTTTGGATGAAGGAAGGGAAGAGTACTTTAAAACTGAATTTGAAAGAGCTTTTGTAAATAGAATAAAAACAGGTGCTGAGGAGTTGTTCAGTGGAAGAATAGAATCAGGGATTAATCTATTAAAGGGAGTAGGTTATGGTCTTACCCCAAGTGGAGATGATTTTATATCTGGAGTTCTTTCGGGTCTCTACATTCTTGAAAATCTATTTAACTATAATTTGACCTCTGTTAGAAAGAGAGTATATAAATTATCTAAAACTTATAACCTAATCTCATCGTCATTTCTATACTTTTCAAGCAGGGGAGAGTTTTTTGAGAGAGTGAAGAACCTGATTACCTCCATTATCTATAAGGGAAGGAGAGATGTGGAAAGGCACTTCTTTAGTTTAATGGGGGTAGGAGATACTTCGGGGAGTGACATCGGGACAGGACTATTTATGACTTTAAAGAAAGGAGGAGAAGTATGGTTGTAAAAGGTGTTATTAAGAAAGGTCAGTATTTTGATTCTGTAACTCTCATGCTCGTCGCAAAAGCTTTAACTGAAATTGACGGAATTGAAGATGCTGCCATTGTTATGGGTACAGAAGAGAATAAATCAATCCTTGAAGCTTCAGGAATGCTCCTTGATGAATTTAAGGCAGCAAAGGATTCTGATCTAATTATTGCAGTAAAGGCAAGGGATGATAAACTCGCAGAGGAGACTCTTGAAAAGGCGGAAAAAGACCTTCAGGAGAGCAGAACAAAATTTGAGGAGGCAGGAGACTATCTCCCTAAGAGTTTGGAAGGCGCTATTGAGATTATGCCAGATGCAAATCTTGTACTTATCTCTGTAGCAGGAAAATATGCAGGCGATGAAGCAATGAAAGCACTTGAAAAAGGTCTCCATGTAATGCTATTCTCAGACAATGTTCCTCTTGAAAAAGAAATTGAACTCAAAAAGTATGCAAGGGATAAGGGTCTTCTTGTGATGGGTCCAGACTGTGGTACTGCCATAATAAATGGTGCACCACTTGCCTTTTCTAATGTTGTAAGTCGTGGAGATATAGGAATTGTGGCAGCATCAGGAACAGGACTTCAGGAGGTAAGTTGTGTAATTACAAATGAGGGAGCAGGGATATCTCAGGCTATAGGGACAGGTGGAAGAGATGTTAAAAAGGACGTTGGTGGAATCATGTTTCTTGAAGGAATGAAGGCACTTAATGAAGATGAAGACACAAAGATCATCGCTCTCGTTTCAAAACCCCCACACGAAGATGTACTAAAAAAGATTGCGGAGCTTATAAAAGACGAGATTAAAAAACCAGTTGTTGGAATATTTATTGGAGGAGATCCTGAAGTGGTAAAGAATGCAGGAGCTATTCCAGCCAGCACACTTGAAGAGGCAGGACTTATTGCGGCTTCTCTCTCAAAAGGAAAGAGCATGGATGAGTTTAAAAAGCTCCTTGAGAAAAGAGAAGAAGAGATTAAGAAACTCGCCGACGAGGAAGCTTCAAAGAAGAAAGACGGCCAGAAGTATGTCAGAGGATTATACACAGGTGGAACCCTCTGCGATGAGGCTCAGCTTCTCTTTAAGGATATGATTGGTTATGTCTATGGCAATGCTCCTTTAAAGGATGAATTTAAGCTTAAAGACTCGTGGAAGAGTTTTAAGAATACTGTTATTGATTTGGGAGAGGATGAATTTACAGTTGGAAGACCACATCCAATGATTGATTACACTTTAAGAAACAAAAAGATTCTTGAAGAGGCAAAAGACCCAGAGGTAGCTATAATTCTACTTGATGTAGTTCTTGGATACGGCTCAAATATGAAGCCAGGAGAGGAGCTTGCTCCAGTAATTAAGGAAGCAAAGGAGATGGCAAAGAAGGAAGGAAGAGACCTATCTATTATATGCTCCATAACGGGAACAAAGAAAGATCCTCAGAACAAGGACAAGGTAGAGAAGGAACTTAAAGAGGCAGGAGCCATAGTTATGCCATCAAATGCTGCAGCAAGTAAACTATCTGCATATATTGTAAAGAAGCTGGGAGGTGACAAGTAATGGCTATAAAAGATCTCTTTGGTAAAGAACTTAAAGTTATAAATATTGGTCTTCTCTCTTTCAAGGAAAGCCTTGAAGACGCAGGAGTTAAGGTTATTCAGGTGGATTGGAGACCACCTGCAGGTGGAGATGAAGAAGTAATGGAAGCTCTAAAGAAACTATTGGGTAAGTAAAGGAGGTTAAGATGAACAT
>CAZNRO010000057.1:4960-6084 GCA_964575745.1 uncultured Caldisericota bacterium
GAATATTATCAGGTGATGCACCTTAAACTGTTCCCTAAGGGTCTTGTTCATGCAGAAAACCTTGGTGGAGATATTGATAAGGTTAAAAACAAAAGAGTGTGGATTGGTGCTTTTCCATTGAGGGCAATAGAATTTGAATCCTCTATGATGAGGGTTGTTGCCCTTGAACCACCTGAATAATCTGGAGGTATGATATGGCTATAGTTCATGAATTTAAGTATTTTAAACCTTCATCAATTGATGAAGCCATTGAGCTTTTAAACGAGTATGGGGCTAAAGCAAGGATTCTTTCTGGTGGAACTGATCTTGTTGTAAGAATCAAGGATGGATTTGAAACCCCGGACGCAGTAATTGATATTAAAGGTCTTGAAGAACTAAAAACACTGGAGTTCAAAGACAACAAGTTGATAGTTGGTTCCCTTGTCACCTTTAACGAGCTTATTGATAATGAAACTGTAAAAGAGAAGTTTCCTCTTCTATGGGAAAGTGCAAAAACAGTTGCGTCTATGGGTATAAGAAACAGAGCAACAATGGCTGGAAACATATGTTCAGCAGTTCCATCCCTTGATTCTGGACCTGCCCTTCTTCTATATGAGGCAACTGTTGTGGTAAAGGGTAAGGATGGAGAAAGAAGAATTCCAATTGAAGAGTGGTTCCTTGGACCGAGAAAGACAGCACTTAAAGAGGGAGAACTTGTAGAATACATTGAGATACCTCTTCCAGACAAAAAGTATGGTAGCTGCTACATAAAGCTTGGAAGATATAATGGAGAAGATCTTGCACAGGTTGGAGTAGGTGTTCTTGCGTTATCTGGAAATGAATACAGAGTTGCATTTTGTGCTGTAGGTCCAAAGCCAACAAGGGCAAAGAAGATTGAATCTCTTCTCAACGGCAAAGAACTTTCCGATTCCTTGATTGAAGAGGCTAAAAAACTTGTAGAAGAGGAGATCTCCCCCATTACAGATATAAGAGCAACAAAAGAGTATAGAATGCATATGGCAAAGGTTATGCTTGATAGAGCCCTTAAAGCAGCAGTTGGAAGACTGAATGGAAAGGGTCCCGATTACGGGACAAGGCTCATATAGGAGGATAAAAATGGAAAAGAAAACCATAACTTTTACCTT
>CAZNRO010000058.1:0-5953 GCA_964575745.1 uncultured Caldisericota bacterium
GAGCAGAAGGAAGAGATAAAGGGAATAATGGAGGATTTAAGGGATAAGGTAAAGCCTGTTCTTGATGAAATTAAAACTGTTGGAGATGAGGAAAGGGCAGTTCTTGATGCAGAAACCCTGGATGAGACAGGACTTGAAAATCTTATAGATAAGAATATCTCATATATAAATGAGATTCTGGATTTAAGAGGGGATGCCTTTGTTGAGATTGAAAAGGTGTTAACACCTGAGCAGAGGGAGAAGTACCTTACATCTTTTGATTTCCTTACAGGTAGATACATGAGAAAAAAAGAGAAAAATCCCGCAGAGGAGAGACTAATAAACAGAATAAAAGATTGGCTCTTCCTTGCAAAGAAGCTAAACCTTACAGATGAGCAGAAGGAGATTCTTAATGAGCTTATAAGAGAGGAAAAGGCAAAGTTTGCAAAGTTTGGGATGAAAAAGAAGATAGAATCTCTCATAAAGAAGCTTGAACTTACAGATGAGCAGAAGGATAGCTTCATTGGGATTATAAAGACAGAGGCAGAGAATGAGAAAGAAACCTTAAAGGAGCTTAAGGAGAATGCAAAGAATGAAAAAGAGATTGTTTCAAAGGACCCCCTCGATGAGACTGCTTTAAGAAACTCCATTTCAACTGTAAAGGCAAAACTGAATGAAGTTCTATCCTTAAGAAAGGATATGTACCTTAACATCGTACATCTTCTCACTCCAGAGCAGAGAAAGAACCTCCCAACATCCATATTCTTCCTCTCCCCAGGTATGATTAGGTAAGTAGTTAACATAAGATTAAAGGGGCTCATTTGAGCCCCTTTTTCTTTTTATGATAAAATTTTATGCATGAAAAGATTTTTTGTTGATTCACATGTCCATCTTAATATGGGTGTTTTTGACGAGGATAGAGAAGATGTAATAAAAAGAGCGGGTGAGGTTAATATAAAGTATTTTCTAAACATTTCCTATGATAGAGAGTCCTCATTATCTTCAAGTGACATATCTATGAACAACCCTTTTATTTTCTCCTCCATTGGTTTTCATCCTCACGATGCAAAAGAGTTCGTTGATGAAGACCTTTCTCTTTTTAAGAAGCTTATAGAAAAAAACAAAAAGATTGTTGCCATAGGAGAGATTGGGCTTGACTATTTCAGGAATCTTTCGCCAAAAGAAATACAAAAGAAGGTTTTTGTTAGTCAAATTGAGTTTGCCATTTCAATGAATCTTCCAATAGTTATTCATGAAAGGGATGCATTCCCTGATGTTGTAAGTATTGTGAGAAGGTATAAAGGGAAGCTAAGGGGAGTTTTTCATTGCTTTAATCACGGACCAGATAGAATGACAGAGGTAATAAGGATGGGCTTTTATATTGGCATAGGCGGACCTCTAACATATCCAAAGAATGAAAGGCTTAGAGAGGCAGTTAAATTTGCTCCCCTTGAGAGAATTTTACTTGAAACAGACTCACCCTATCTTCCACCCCAAGGGAAAAGAGGAAAGAGAAACGAACCCTCCTTCATGATAATAACCGCAAAAAAGATAGCAGAGATAAAGAAAATATCTCTTGAAAAACTCATGGAAGTAACAACAGGGAATTTTGAGAATCTATTTAAAGTGGAACTTATTTAATTTGCTATAATTTCATCTGGAGGTGAAAATGTTTGCAGTAGAGATCAAGAATTTGGTGAAGGATTATGGTAATATAAGAGCTTTGAAGGGAATTAGTTTTAATATAGAGGAAGGAGAAATCTTTGGTCTGATTGGCCCAAATGGTGCAGGAAAGACAACCACCTTAAGGATTATTGCAACACTTCTTTCACCAACTGAGGGATATGTAAAAGTTTTTGGATATGATGTTAGAAGAGAAGGAGACAGAGTAAGAGAAATTATAAGTTATCTTCCAGAAGAGGCTGGAGCATACAAGAATCTTACAGGACTTGATTATATAAGATTTATGGCTTCCCTCTACGCAAAAGACGAAAAAGACACTAAGGAGTTTGTTGAGAGGGCATTAGATATTGCAGACCTTGGTGGAAGGATAGGAAGTAAAATTTCCACATACAGCAAAGGTATGGTAAGAAAGCTCCTTCTTGCAAGGGCTCTTATGACTTTCCCAAAACTTGCAATCCTTGACGAACCAACAAGCGGACTTGATGTAATAAATTCTATTGAGATAAGAAAACTTATAAGGGATTTTACAAAAAAGGGTGTAACAGTGCTTCTCTCCTCTCACAACATGCTTGAGGTGGAGTTCCTTTCAGACAGGATTGCCCTAATTGATAAAGGGGAGATTTTGGAGATAGGTAAACCAGAGGAACTGAAAGAAAGATATAATGCAAGAAATATAGAAGAAGTGTTTATGGGGGTGGTGAAATGAGAAAGTTCCTTGTACTTCTTAAAAAGGAGATTAAAAGCCTTTTAACTCCTCAGATGCTTATTCCCCTTGTTATAATGGTTGTCCTTTTCTCAGTTATGGGAAAATTGATTGGAAAAGAAGCAGCAAAAGTAAGTGAGCCAAAAGAGGTTCTTGTAATAGATAATGATAATTCCTCTCTATCTACTGAGGTGATTGAGCTGATGAAGGGGGTAAATTTAATCCCTCAAGTTCTAAATAATGTAAAGGTTCAAGAGGGACTTGACGAAGCTAAAGAAAAAGGTATAGACACATTAATTGTTATTCCTGAGGGATTTAAGGAAAATGTTGAAGAGTATAGAAAGACCCACATTGACATCTATACAGTAATGAGGGGTCTTAGTATGTCAACCTTCTCTAAATCTGCTTCCACAAAAGCCCTTATCTCCACCATAAGTGAGGATATATCAAGGAGATACATAAAAGAGAAGTTTAAGGATGTGGACCCAAATATTATACAGAAACCAGTTGAGGCAAAAAATTTTGTAATTGTAAAAGATAGAATGGTGGAAGCACCCCCAGAGATGATATCAGCTGCAGTTACATCTCAGAATGTTTTTATTCCCATAATACTTATGTTTGTAATAATGATGTCTGCACAGATGATTGCCTCAGCAGTTGCCATGGAAAAAGAGAACAAAACCCTTGAGACACTTCTCACCCTTCCCATAAAGAGAACACACATTGTTATATCAAAAATGCTTGGAGCAAGTCTTATTGCACTTCTCATGTCAGTTTTCTATATGTATGGAATGAAGAACTATATTGGTCAGATGACTGGTGTTGGAGGAGATATGTCAGTTTCATCAAATATCTTAAGAGAGCTTGGTTTAACCTTTACTCCAGGGTCATACACTCTGTTAGGAATCTCCCTCTTTTTTGCAATTCTTTCTGCCTTGTCCCTTGCCACAATTTTAGCTGTTTATGCTGAGGATGTTAAGAGTGCACAGACACTCCTTACACCATTAATGGTTCTTCTTCTCATACCCTATCTACTCTCCTTTTTTACAGACTTTTCATCCCTCTCTTTAATTGCAAAGATTCTACTCTTTCTAATTCCATTCTCGCATCCATTTCTTGCCTCAAGATTCCTTTTATTCGGAAACATAGATATGGTGATTTTCGGTATTATTTATATGGCACTTTTCTCCATTGTTTGTATAATTATTGCCGCAAAGATATTCTCTTCAGACAGAGTTCTTACTGCAAAACTAAAACTTAGGAGAGGATCCCTCTTTAAAACAAGGTTCAGGATTTAAGATTTGAACAAATCCCAGAGATTCTGGTCTATAATTAAAGTATGAATATAGTTGATGGGATAGTAATAATTATTCTTATATACGCCGCCTTTATTGGATGGAGAAGAGGGATACTAAAGACAGTTCTCTCCATAGCTGGTTTCTTTGTTGCAATTTATATAGCCTATAAATTTTCTCCTCAGTTTACTGTCTATCTTGAGAAAAATTTTTCCATGGTCACAAGCATTAAAAACTACCTTTCTGCTCATTTAAACCTGCCGCCTGAAACAAAAATAGTTTCAGCAGATCCAAACAATCTAAAACTCTACATCTCCACCCTTCCCGTTCCTCAGTTCTTTAAAAACTTCCTTAAGGAAAATATCCCACTCCTATCATCCTTTGGTCCAAACCAGACAGTCTACGATGCCTACCTTACTCTGCTCGGTATAACCATCGGAGAGGCTATTTCATTTCTCATACTCTTCCTTGTCTCTCTAATTGTGGTCTCCATTCTTAAAGCCCTGCTTGTAGGGGGAATACGCAAGGTTCCTGTTATTGGAACATTGGATAGAAGCTTAGGTTTAATATTCAGTGTCGCTCTATACCTTTCCATTCTCATCTTTCTTGTATTTCTGTATTCTAATCTCTTTTTAAAGATACTCCTTCCCAATTCAAATGTTGTTAAAACCATAAACTCCTCCTACTTTGTAAAATGGGCTCAGGAGAACATGGATATATTTAAATATCTTCTATCCCTTGCTGTTTCAAAGGTTATGGAGTTTATAAAATGAAGAAGATTATCATAGTTTTTATAATGCTTTCATTTCTCTTTGTTCCAGGAAGGGTGTTTGCAGGTGAAGAAAAGGTGAGGGTTTTACTTTACAAAGATCCAGCCTATATTGAAATTGATGGGAACGTAAGCGTTTCTGTTCTTGGAGAAGACTATCCCCTAAATTCCCCCTTTATCTATCAGGAGAAAGAGGAAAAGAAAAATTTGAGATTGAGAGTCGGTGTCTTTGTGAATTTTAAAGACGCCTTAAATTATGCAGTTTCCATTAGAGAGAAGATAAACTCAAAGAAGGTTATCATACTGAAAGATGATGGGAAGTTTAATGTAGACATTGGAAGTTTTAATTCTCTTGAGGAGCTTCAAGCATTTAAATTGTTGTATAAAAGCATAATACCATTCTCTATGAAAAAAGAGGTCTCTGGTCTCTTTATCTCTTTAGATGATGGGAATCTTTCTTTTGAAATAGAGAGGAAGGAACTTGAAGGGGATTTCTCCTGTATACACGGAAATGAAGGCTTTGTAAAGATAAATGGAAGGAGATACAGAGGAGAGATTAATATTATAAAACACACATTTTCTATCTATTTTATAAACAAAGTTTCCCTTGAGGATTATGTTAAAGGTGTTGTTCCATCAGAGATGCCAGAGAGTTTCAACATTGAGGCACTTAAAGCTCAGGCAGTGGCGTCACGCACATATGTGCTTTCCAGAATGAGGAGCGGGAGCCTCTATGATGTTACATCAACTCCTGATACCCAAGCTTATCTTGGTATGGACAAAGAGACAGAGAAGACAAATAGAGCTGTCTCTGAAACTGAAGGTGAGATTTTAATGTATGGTGGGAAGATTATTACAGCAGTTTATCATTCAACATCAGGTGGTTTTACAGAGAACAACGAGAATGTCTGGAATTCTTCTCCAGTTCCTTATCTTAGAGGAGTGGATAGCCCATACGAGGAGAGGTCTCCACATTTTAGCTGGACAAAGTATGTTACAAACTATAGAGTGCAGATGGTGATTAAAAGATATGTAGAAGAGAATAATCTTCCCCCTATTGGTGAGGTGCTTGGATTTAAAATTTTAAAAAAAGGAGCCTCTCCACGAGTTGTTCTCATAGAAATTATAGGAAGGTTTGGAAGCATAACTTTAAGAGGTACCACCTTCTCCAATCTGTTTGGATTAAAAAGTACATGGTTTACCTTCAAATTTAAAAGATACAAAACTCCCTTTGTTCACTCCTTTCTCTCTATGGTTGAAAGGACTCCATTTTTTAGGGGGACAATGAATAAATTAGTTGGATTTTTTGCAGGATATGAAGAGAAAACCTATAGGGCAGAGGGGATTCCACCAAGAAGATGGGATATAGTCGAATTTAATGGAAAAGGATGGGGGCATGGAGTGGGAATGAGCCAGTGGGGGGCAGAGGGTTTTGCTGAAAAGGGATGGAATTATAAGGAGATTTTATCTCACTTTTATCAGGGAGCAGAATTGGTGAAAATAAATGAAAACTGAACTTTTTGA
>CAZNRO010000059.1:0-4384 GCA_964575745.1 uncultured Caldisericota bacterium
CTACTATTGTTGGAGGAACATCTATCTCAAGAGGGGTGTCATTTACAAGCATAACTTTATTTCCTATCTGGAGTTTAAGGATTATCTTCTTTATGTAATTAACAGTAAAAGTCTTTGTAGTTTTGTTTCCTGCTTTGTCATATGCTTCTATTTCTATCTTATTTTCTCCTTCAGAGAGGGTTACCTCTTTTTCAAATATTCCATTATCTTTGAGGGTTATTTCTTCATCGTTTACTGTTAATCTATCTACGCCTGAGAGGAAATCTAAGACCAGACCCTTAATAGTTATAGTATCTCTGTTTGTGTAAGAATTATCCTCTGGGTATTCTATGAAGAGCACTGGGGGAGAAGTATCCTTTTCAAAATTAAAACCAAAACTAAAACTGTAAATATACAATCCACTATGTCCATAATCATTTGATACACTTATGGGAATATAATATCCCCCTTCTTCAAGTTTATTAAAATCTATAACGATATCTACCTCCTTATAGAAACTATTAATCTTATTGGATTTTGTGCTTAAACTTAAAGCAGGAGAATCAAGCGTAAGGAGTTTTCTATTCTTTCCTTTAATTAACCTATCGTATACATCCTTATACTCTGTCTTTAATAAATCATCAGATATGGATATAACTTTTTCAGTTTTAATCCAGTTTGGATCCTCTATAATAAGCTTTATTTTTTCTTTATCTTTAAAATTAAGCCGATTATAAACCAATCTCCAACCTTTCACAATACTGCCATTTATTTTTAAAATTGGAGGCAAATTAAAGAACTTATGACCAAAAATATTAAACTCAACCCATATATTCTCTGGTCTTTTATCAATAATCTTAACCTCTTTTCCATTACAATCAATATATTTAGTTTCTTTATTATCAACGAAACTTATATATCCTTCGCCAGACGGACCCCAAAGGATATATAAATCTTTCTCGTTATAAAATAAATTGTAGAGAAGAGCATAAGCAAACAATGATCTACTATATGGATTCCCTTTCTTTATAAATAAAGTCATGTCTGGATATTCAACTAGCGAGGAAGGTCCAAGAAGCTCAATCTCGTTTAGTTCTTTAATAACAAAATCCAACATGTCTGACATGGTTTTTCCATTAAAACCTTTAACTAAAAGTTCAACAGTTCTTGCTGCATAAATAGCTCCCCTTGCATATGCTTCTGGATTCTTAACTCTTACAGTTTGCATAGCGTATCTGGATAAAGTGTATTGACTTGTTGGATGATTAATAGAATCTTTAAGTATTTCGTCATAAGCAAGGAGAGAAAGATATATTGAGGCACTCTCAAGGAGCTCTTGCCTCTTTTTGTAGGTTAAATTAAAGAAATCACCTATAGAATCTACCTCGTAATAGGCTGTGTCCTTAATGTTCTCTGGCACAGTTGGTATTGCATCAAATATGGTAGTTTTCAAAGATCTATCAACAACATTTTCAAATTTGCTGAATGGAGTAAAATCGTCTATTTTCTCTTTATGATTAACTCCGCTTCCAAAGTGCAAATTTCCTTTAAATAAACTCTTTGCACTATTAGCTATTGCTTTAATCTCGTCAAGTGACATGTTGGATTTAGAAGGATACATATTAAAGTAATCTGCAAAAATAGTGTATAAACCTTCATTAAAGAAACCCCTCAAATACTTAAAGTAATCAAAATAGCCTCCTCTAAATATAGGCATAATATAATTAACGCTGTCAAAAAGAAACCATTCATTGTTTAAGCTAACTAAATTTATTATATGTCCATTTTTATCCCCTCCAATGGAAAGCATAAAAGTTTTGTCAGGCTCAAATCCCCAAAGCCTAAATACTGCCTCATTGAATATGGCCTGTGCATAGCAATCTCCTGTAACTTTTCCAAAATATTTATCAAACACAAACATTTCATGGGCATTCTCTTTTCTGTATGTATAATTTGTCTTAGAATTCCACGGGTAATTATCTTCACCAAACATCGCTTGGGTATGCCTCATTTCTTCATTTACAAATTTTGTGTAAGTTGAATCCTCATCCAAAATCTCTCCATTATATGTGGAAAGAGCAACAGAACAAAGATTCTCATCTGTTGTATCTGCCAAAACAGTAAAAATACCAGTAGGATAAGAAGGTAGATGCCAGTGAACAAACCTTAGAAATGCAGACATAAAATCATTAATATCTTCTTCGTTTTCTTCTACTTTACCCTCTTCTTCCATCACTTTATCCTTTAAAACCAATCTCTTTTGATTAAGATCATCAATCTCTTCATCAAGGAGAAAGATAAACTTTAACAAGTATTTTTTTATCCCATCATAATCAATGGGAATTGTGGTTATTGGAACATCAATTTCTTTTAAATCAGAGTCCACAAAGACAGTCCATGAGTTTAAAGATTTATCTCCAGATACTATCTTCTTAAAATAGTTTATTGCATTTTTAGTCCCCTCTGCATCACTTCCTGTAAGTATAAGTATCTCCATTAATTGTTCATCACCATAAATATTGTTTGTTACTACCTTTAAAAACTCAATTATCCCTATTCCTTTGCCTGGATACTCTTCTGTTATATTGACTTGTGTGTTACCATTCAATTCAAGTAGGAGAGTTAAGAGATTGGTATAATTCTCTCCAATTAAGATAAGCTGCTTTTTCTTTGATAAAAGATTTACATCATAAAAACAAGGTAAGTTGGTAAATTCTTTTAAATCTTGTAATTCTTTTTTGAGATTTGAAAGAGAGCCCATTATGATGAAAGGTTCTTTAGATAAAAACTCACTAATCTCAGATGTCTGGTAATAAACTTTACTCTCAACATTAAAACAAAATACCCTTGGTACCCCTATTAAACTTAAAATAAGCACAACAGCAAGAAGGCTTAAGAATTTTTTCATCCCAGACCTCCATAAAATGATTTATTTAACACTTTTATTTTGTCACGAATGCTGTTCAACACCAACTTTAAAGGTGGCTTACCATTCTTGATAAGACGAATATGAGGAATGAGACACCTGCTACATCTCCCAAACTTGTTATTATCGGTATCACAATGTTACTTGGGTCAAGGTGGAAGAAAAAGGATAGGGAGGAAATAATCACAGAGAGGAAACTCATGGAAATGGAGAGTATTGTAATGGAAATAGAGGAAAGCATTACCATAAAGGGAAGTGACATTGAATCCATGTGGAACAGTTTAAGGAGGAGAAAGACAAATAGACCAACTAAAGGAGAAATTATTATTCCAACAATACTACCTCCAGATAGGTTGCCTATAAGTGTTTTATCCAGCTTAAAGGGCTTTGTCTCTCCCATGTACAGGGCAGTTGACATTCTCGCACCCACCACTCCACCGATGCTTCCTCCTTTTTCCACAACCTGAGGTACAAGGGATAAGACACCTGGAAACATAAAAAAGAGATGTTCGTTTGATCTAAGTATCGTTCCTGAAATAGCAGAAAGTATGGCACATATTGTCAATATAGGAATACTTTCTCTCACTATTCTGGAAAAAGAATATCTATCCCTTTTTGTTCTCATACCCATGGAGAGCACCGATAATAAAAATATTAGGGGCAAGAATCTTGAAGAGATGTGTGGTAAAAATCTTAAAACAATCCTTGCTGAAATAAGAATGGCAAGAATTGTAACAATGTCTCCGAACATGGGAAGAATTGGAGCAATCACATTATCTGGATCAATTCCCTTTTTAAAGAATAGAACCGTAAGGAAGAAGACAAAGGGTATAAGTATAGTTGATGATATAAAAGCGCTTAAAATTGCTATGAGCGTAAGTCTAAAGACACCTACAGACCCTATATGAAGAAGAAGAGAAAAGCCATGTGCAATAAAACCCAAAAAGATGGCCATCCCAATACTCAAGGTGAAGGAAACAAGTATATTCTCCTTCACAAGAGAAGAAAGTCTAAATAGTGGTTTAATAAAACCTACATGTAGCATTGTGCTTATACGGGAGCCAAAGGCTGTCCCGATGTTCCCCCTCATATCTGTTATAGCAGGTACAAGTATAAGTAAACCCGGCAGTAGCTTTAATTCCTTCTCCATACTTCCAAGAAATATCCCTGTGAATCCCTCTCCAATTGAGGTTAAGATAAGAACTGGAAGAGTCTGGTAGAGAATACTTAAGAAAATGCTCTTTCTCATCTTTTGTTGATATTTCTTCTTACATCTTCAATCTTTGAACTGGGTCCATTTATAAGGAGAATATCCCCCTTTCTTAAAACAAAATTCTTCTTTATAGGAGGAAAGACAAGATTATCATCTCTCCTTATATAAACAATCTCAACTTCTTCAGGTATCTCAAGACTTTGAATACTTATCTTTTCTACTTCTTCAGGAATCTTTAAAATTTTCATCACATGTCTTCTTCCAAA
>CAZNRO010000059.1:4484-5944 GCA_964575745.1 uncultured Caldisericota bacterium
TTTCATTCTGAAGGATTGCAGAGTACCCTAAATCCACTATTATCTGGGATACCTTCTTTAAATCCTCAAGTATCTCCTTTGCATTTCTTATCTTCATTTTTCTCCTCCTTATTATTTAAAAAACAATAAAATCTATACCTTCCCTTTCAATTTCTTCCATTTTAAATAGACCCCTTGTATCCACAAGAATAAAATCCTTTCCTATATACTCCTTTATTTTTTGTATGGTTAATTCATGAAAATCCTTCTGAATTGCCATAATAACAACAACATCGCTCCCCTTCAGGGTCTCAGTTAAAGATTCCTTCTTTTCTAAGATAGAATCTTCCACTTCTGAATCATAGGCTGCAATCTCTCCGAAACTTCCCCTTGCAAGCTTTATAAACTTTATAGCCGGACTTTCCCTTGTATCTTTTGAGTAATTTTTCATGGAGAGACCAAGAATTGATATTTTGCTATCTTTGATTTTCTTATGAACTCTTTTAAGTTTTGCCTTTATAAGTTTCAGTATCCTCTCTGGCATAGAGTCGTTAATTCTTCTTCCGTGCTCAAATAAAGAAAGATATTCTTTCCCTTTCACGCTTTCTTTTAAATAGTAATAGGCGTATGGAAGGCAATGCCCGCCAACACCAGGTCCGGGAGAGAGAAGATTTTTTACCCTCTTATGTGTCTTTGCTATCTCTATAACCTCTTTTGGAAAAAGTCCACTCTCTATCAGAAAGAGTGCCAGTTCGTTCACCATGGCTATGTTTAAATCTCTTTGAGCATTCTCTATGAGTTTTGATGCCTCAGCATGCTCAATGGATGGAGAAATGAATATATCCTTTGAAAATCTCTCAAAGAATTCCTTCGTCTTGTTTACACTTTTCTCTCCAACTCCACTTATCACTGTGGTCATACTTATAAGCTCATCAAAAGCCTTTCCCTCTGCCATCCTTTCAGGAACATACGATAGATAGAAATCTCTCTCCACTTTTAAACCACTGAACTTCTCAAGAAGGGGCAAAAGTATATTCCTTGTTGTCCCGATGGGGACAGTGCTTCTTAGAATTACGAGATCCCCTCTCTTTAAACTACCCCCTATCATTTCTCCACCCCTTCTTATGTATCTAAAATTCACTCTCTTATTCTTTGTGAGGGGGAGTGGTATGGTAATTATTATCACGCTGGAGAGCTTTAACACATGTTCATAGTCGGTGGTTGGGATGAATCTTCCTTTTTTAACCTCATCAAGTACTATCTCGTCTATACTTCTCCCCTCAAAATATTCGTAAAGACCAGTCTTTCCCCTCTTTATCCTTTCAATTCTTTGGGCATCTATATCCACACCATAAACTTCTTCTCCATTTAAAGAAAGTATAAGGGCTAAAGGAAGACCAACTGCACCAAGGCCAAAAACAGATACTTTCATATAACTCCTCCCTCTTTAAGAGAATTTATAAACACATCCACTAAATTAT
>CAZNRO010000060.1:0-5890 GCA_964575745.1 uncultured Caldisericota bacterium
GTTGTATGAGACCAAAGGGAAAGTATAGAGATGAACTTGATGTGATGGCTTATGAGGTTGGGTTTACAGGCTTTGTAAACCCTTCACAACCATTAAAGAAGATGATTAAAGATCCAGAAGTGCATTATGAGTGCGGAATCCTCTATCCTTAGAGTTTCTCTTGGTAGCGCTGTACTGCTGAATCTAACAAACAAAAAAGTGGATTGTCTTCCAACTACCATTTATGTTATGACTCCGGGTAAATGTGTGAGAGACTGTATGTACTGCAGCGAAGCAAAGAATTCCTCTTCACTTCCCAATATGCTTTCAAGAGTTATATGGCCCCCTTTTCCCATGAACGATGTGATAGATAGAATAAAGAATGGAGATTTCAAAAGACTCTGTATACAAACTGTAAATAATAAAATTTCAAACAAAGTGGTTGAGAAGGTTTTAAAGGAAATTTCAACTTATATTCCGGTATCTATCTGTATAAACACATATTCAGAAAAACTCATAGATAGGATTTTCCTTCTCGGTGCAGAAAGGGTTGGATTGCCAATTGATATCGCAAACCCAAAATTACACAAAACTATCAGGGGAGGAGATTTCTTTAAGAAGCTTCAATTCATTTTAAAAATGGCTGATAAATACAAAGAGAAAATTACAACACACATAATAGTAGGACTTGGTGAGAATGATAGAGAGATTCTCTCCCTTTACGATACATTTACAAAAAATGGAATAAAAGTTGCACTCTTTGCGTTCACTCCTGTTAGAGGAACAAAGCTTCAAGATTTAAATCCTCCAGATATTGTAAGATACAGAAAGATTCAGGTTGCTACAAAATTAATAGAAAAAGGTGTCCCTCTATCAGAGTTTGTATTTGAAGAAGATAGACTCATTAAACTGCCGAAAATCTCCACAGATGATATTAGAAAACTCAATCCCTTTACTACAAGAGGATGTCCAGATTGCAATAGACCTTACTACAACGAAAAACCAAAAGGTACAATGTATAACTATCCTTACAAATTAAGTGAGGAGGAATGGAAAAAGGAAATTTCCCTCTTAAAATTATAAACTGGGATTACTTCTCACCATATAGAAACATGGCTATTGACGAAGCGATCCTTGCTTCACGGAGAGAGGATAGCTCCATTGTCTTTAGAGTTTATGGATGGAAACCCTATAGTGTCTCCATAGGTTTTTTTCAGTCTGTAAAAGAAATAAACTTGGAGTATCTTAAGGAGAAGAACATACCTTTCGTAAGAAGACCTACTGGTGGAAAGGGAGTTTACCATGCAAATGAAATAACATACTCAATTGTAATACCTTCATCTCATGAAATTTACAAACTAAATACAGTGGAATCTTTCAAATTTATCTCCAAAATATTCATAAATTTCTTAAGAAAGCTTGGACTTAATCCAGAAATCACAAAAAAGAGTGGCGGGAAGCATAGCTTTTGTTTTTCTTCTTCCAATTACTACGAAATATCTGTTTATGGGAAAAAAATTATTGGATCTGCTCAGAGAAGGAGAAAGGAAGGACTACTTCAGCATGGCTCAATTCCTATAACCCTTGAAATGGAGGAGATAAAAAGAATCTTTTATTTAGACGACACTTCCTTTTTTACATCTCTTGATAGATACATACCTAATGTAAAACTTCAATCACTTCTTGATATTCTCACCAATGAAGCAAGAGAACTATTTGGAAAAGATGAAGTTTCATATTTAGAAAAACCTGAGGAAGGCATTGATGATCTTGTAAACAAACTGGAGAAGGAAAAGTACAGCACCCATTCATGGAATTACAGGATATAGAAAAGAGTTTAAAGAAAATTCGTTTAAATGATTACAAATTATGCATAAAGCCATATATTGAAAGTTTTTCCTCCACATGTAAACTCTTGACAATTAGACTAAAAGATATAAAATAAAAATTGGTTAAAACTTTCAATAAGGTAGGTGAAAAATTGTTTGAATATAGTTTTTATTTAACAAAAGAGTTTATTCAAATTAATAGGTTAAAAAACCTACCTTCACATAACACCTCAATTTTTGAAATCCACAAAAATTTTTTTAATAAAAAAATAAAAGGAGGTGCATAAGTGGTAGACATTGAAAAAGCTAATCAGGAGGCTTTAAAACGTGTTCTTGATGCACAACCAGTCTGGGTAGATATTCAAAAAGCTATCGATGTTATTCCTGGAATGAAAAAGAATATGCTTTTACATGCAGGACCACCTGTTACATGGGAAAGAATGAGCGGACCACAGAAAGGTGCAGTTATGGGAGCTCTTGTCTATGAAGGTCTTGCTAAAACTCCAGAAGAGGCAGCAGAGCTTGCTGCATCTGGTGAAATCATATTTGACCCCAACCATCATCATCGTGCAGTTGGGCCAATGGCTGGTATTATTTCTCCATCTATGCCTGTTGCTGTTATTAAGAATGAAACTTTTGGAAACGAAGCTTACTGTAATTTAAACGAGGGAATTGGTAAAGTACTTAGAATGGGTGCCTACTCTCCTGATGTTATCGAAAGACTTAAATGGATGGAAGAGGTAGAACTTCCAGTTCTTCAGAAGGCAATAAGAAAAGCTGGAAAAATTGAGATGAAACCAATTATGGCAGAGGCTCTTACAATGGGCGATGAACTTCACAATAGAAGTAGGGCTGCATCATATCTTCTCTTTGCAAAGATCACTCCATATCTTCTCCAGACAATGGATGATATTAAAAAGACCAACGATGTAATTGATTTTATGTTTGCGAATATCCACACATTCCTTCCATTTGTAATGGCAAGCTGTAAGGCAAGTCTTGACCCTGCAAGGAACATTGAGGGAAGCTCAATGGTCGTTGTTATGGCAAGAAATGGAACAGATTGGGGCATTCAGGTATCAGGACTTGGAGATGAGTGGTTTACAGCACCATCACCTGTTCCAGATGTACTTTTATTCCCTGGATTTAAGAAAGAGGATGTCGGTGGAGACATCGGTGATAGTGCAATTATGGAAACAAATGGACTTGGAGGAATGGCAATTGCAGCAGCACCAGCAATTATTAAGTTTGTAGGTGGTACCGTTAAACTTGCAGTAAATAAGAACCGTGAGATGTATGAAATTACAGTAGGAGAGAATAACGCCTTTAAGATTCCATACTTTGACTTTAGAGGAACACCAACAGGCGTAGATATTTTGAAGGTTGTTCAGAAGAATATACCACCATTCCTTGATACAGGTGTTGCTCACAAGGATCCAGGAATTGGTCAGGTTGGAGCAGGACTTGTTGATGCTCCAATGGAGTGCTTCAAGAAAGCAGTTGTTGCTTTCTCTAAAAAATATGGAAGTTAATTATAAATAATTTAATATAAGGAGGTAGCAAAATGACCAATGAGGAATTCTTAGAGTTGATGAAGAAAGCGAAACTTTATGACCTCACTCAGCCTCTTAGCATCTTCACACCTCCATGGCCCCATGACAAAGCACTTGAGATTCACTTCTTTAAGAGAGTAACTGGAGCCTATGGAGGAGGACAGGGTGCAAACGGACAGATCTTAAACTGGAGTAACACCACAGGAACACACCTTGTTGGAGAGACTGCCTATCATTCTGGTGGTCGTGCAATAAGCGATGTTACACTCAAAGAACTTTCAGGACCTGGTGTCGTAGTTGATATATCAGATATGGTATCAGATTACAGTGTTTACACCCCTGAAATGATAATGAAAAAGGCAGATGTAAAAGAAGGAGACATTCTCATTATCTATACAGGATACAGCAAATACTCATGGGAGAAGCCAGACTCCAGCGAATTCCACTATCTTGTAAGACATCCAGGACCTTCCATGGACTTCTTTGAGTGGGCAATGAAGATGAAACTCAAATGGGTCGGTGTTGACTGCGGAATGATTGAGCACCCGATGAATACCCCAATAAGATGGTGGCATGAAAGAGATTTCAAGAAGGCACAGGAGAAGTTAAGGAAGGACTTCGGAAAAGAATGGGGAGAAATGTTCCCTGAGGAAGATTACTATGAGTTAATGCACATAAAGGTTCCAAAATCTCATCTTCTGTTTGTTGAAAGCATCGGCGGAGACATTGATAAGGTAAAAGGAAAGAGACTCTGGATTGCAGCAGAGCCAATTCCATTTATGGAGACTGAATCTGCATGGGCAAGAGTTGTGGCATATGAAGCTCCAGAAGGTATGGACAACAATGAGTTCATCCAGATTATGGAATCAATGGAGCAGTATGACTTAACCATCCCATTTAGCGTAAGAACACCACAGTGGTTAAACTACGAGCCTCTCTCTGTAAAGTATCATAAGAGGGTTGGTGGTCAGCAGTTTGGACTTGGAAGAAATTCATCCATCTGTAATGCAAGTATTCACCTTGCAACACACATGGATGGTGAAAAGCACTTCTATCCAGCAGGAAGAACAATCGGTGAAACTCCGCTTGAGGACTGGGTTGGACCAGGAGTTATAGCGGATATTTCTGATATGGTAAGTAACTCCAGTGTCTATACTCCAGATATGATAAAGAAGGTTGTTGATATCCGTGAAGGTGACATTCTTGTAATAAAGACTGGTTGGTACAAGTATGGATGGAACAGCCCTGATTCAGACGAGTTTAGATACATGGTTAAGCATCCAGGACCATCCCCTGACTTTGCTCAGTGGGCACTTGATATGAAGATAAAGTGGATTGGAGTTGACGCTGTAAGTGCTGACCATCCAATGAACACAATAATGAGAATCTGGCATCCAAGAACATTTGAAGAGGCAAATAGAAAACTCATTGAGCAGTTTGGTAAGGATTGGGATGAGATGTATCCAATTGATGAGTTCTATCAGGTAATGCATATTAAACTCTTCCCGAAACACCTGGTACATGCTGAAAACCTTGCAGGAGACATTGCTCACCTTCCAAGCGGAAGATACTACATTGCAGCCTTCGTCGTTAAGGGTATGGAGCTTGAGTCAGCTTGGGGTAGATTTATTGCCTGGAAGATGAAGGAGTAAAAAGGGTATAAATTTAAAAAGCCCCAGGAATTCCTGGGGCTTTTTCATTTTGTTTCTCTTTTAAACTAAACCTCTATCTCGTCTGGAACAATTATCTTTTCGTTCTTCTTTATGAGTTCCTCTGGTGGATTGGGTTTGAAGAATGAGCCGTGTGCCACATGCTCAAGGTAGTCTTTCTTGATTTCCTCTTCCCACTGCTTCTTTGAGAGGTAGAATATCTTTGCTCCACCAAGCTCATGCTGATACTCAGGCCATGGATATGTTGGAAGTGCCATACGGAGTCCACCGAGTCTCCAGCCATTGTAACTTTCAAATGTTGCCCAGAACTCTTCATTTCCACATATCTCAAAAGCATACCATGCCTTTGCATAGAATAAAACTGCACCGGCATTAACTTTTCTCTTGAATGCCATGGTGTGGAGAGAAATATTCACCTTTTCATCTCTTATTCTTCCATTGGCCATCCCTACCGGAACTCCATTCTCTAAGCCAAGGAAGAAATACTCATCTTTCATTCTTTTTCTTTTAATAGCAAGAAGTTCTGCAAAAACTCTTGCTCCAACGATGTCATAAAAATCATACTCAACATCAAGATATTTCTTAATAAAGGCAAGCATTGGATCGATCTCTTCTTCCTTGATTGGGCGGATCAAAACCTGATGCTTGTTTCCTTCTCTGTCAACAATCTCTGACCACATTGGTGGCATTTCTGGAGCATTTAAAGGTGCCTGAACAAGTCCCTCTAACCACTCTACTTTAAATGTGTACTCAGTCTTTCTTAATTTTGCTGGAATTGGTTTTTTCATGGTGCCTCTACCTCCTTAAAGTTTTCTATTTAAATTTTATGGTTAAATCCTTTCAATGTCAATAAAATCTA
>CAZNRO010000061.1:0-5769 GCA_964575745.1 uncultured Caldisericota bacterium
CCATTTATAAAAATCTTCTCACTTACAATATCCCTTGTGGTTCCCGGTACCTTTGAGACAAGAACCCTTTCTTCCTTTAAAAGGATGTTAAACAGCGAAGACTTACCTACGTTTGCCTTCCCAAATATTACAAGGTTAACTCCCTCAATAAATCCCTTTTCTTTTTCATACTCTCTTACCAATTCCTCAATCTCTTTTAAAATTTCCTTAACCTTTTTCTCAATCTCTCTTTTGTCTGGTTCCTCTACGTCGTTGGGAAAAGAAATTGAACCTTCAATCTGAGAATGGATCCCTGTAAGTTCTTCTATCCAGTTTTTAACTCTCCTTGAGATTGTCCCTTCAAGGGTATTTACTGCTGAGTAAAGTTCAAATTCACTTTCAGAGAAGACTATTTTATTTATAGCTTCTGCCTTAACAAGGTCAAGTTTTCCAGAAAGGTACGCCCTTTCTGTGAACTCTCCAGGTTTTGAAAGCCTTGCGCCAAGAGAGATAATTTCCGAGAGGATTTTATTCATAAGAACAGGAGATCCAAAGGTCTGGATCTCCACAACATCTTCACCTGTATAAGATTTTGGTTTGTTAAAATATATTACTATTGCATCTCCAAGGGATTTTCCCTCCCTATCTTTTAAAAAAACATGATGCACTCTTCTTGAAGTAATTTTTTGTTCCCTTTTTAGTAATTTTAAGACAATTTCAAGGGAGCGGGGTCCAGAAATTCTTATAACTCCAACACCACCAAATCCTAAAGGTGTTGAAATATTTGCTATTGTATCTGTTTCCATCTTTAGGATTTTCTTTTTAGGGCAACAACTACTCTTCTATTTGGCTCCTTTCCTATAGAATATGTGTAAACAGAGGGGTGGTTTGCAAGGGTTGTGTGAATTATCTTTCTTGCCATGGCACTCATTGGTTGAAGTACCTGATCCTCACCAGTTTTCTTTGCTCTTATAGCAGTTTCTACTGCAAGATTTTTAAGGTAATCAATCTGTTTTCTCTTGTATCCGCCAATATCAAGTATAAACAACCTTTTATCATTGAACTTTCTATGAATAATGGCATTTAATAGATATTGTAAGGATGCAAGAACTTTTCCCTGTTTACCAATATAGAGAGCCTGTCTTTCTCTATTGGATAGCTGGACATTGATATAAACTTCTGTATCCCTTTCTCTTATCTCAAAAGAAGCGTTTTCTCCAAGTTTCTCAAATATGAAGGCAAGGATTCCCTTAACAATCTTTGAAGAGTCTTTTTCGTTTCCTGTAAGGTAAAAGAGTTTATTTTTCATCTTATTTCTTCTTTGGTGTCTTTTCTTTTAACTTCATCAGGTGTCCATACTTTCTTCTGATTACGAAGTACTCAAGAGCTGAGAATAAACTGAATGAGATCCAGTATATTGAAACTGCTGTTGGGAAGTTTAATGACCAGTAACCAATAAGAAGAGGGAACATGAACATCATCATTTTTGATGATTGATCTTTACCGCCCATTATCCACTGCTGAAGTAGTGTGGTTCCTGCTACGAGAACAGGTATTACATAGGTGGGGTCTGGTACAGCAAGGTTATGAACCCATAAGAATGATTGATTGAGGAGTTTTACATATCCATTGAGGGATGTAAAGAGGATAAAGAATATAGGAAGAGGAAGAAGTGCCATAAGACATCCAGTTGCAGGGTTTATTCCATATTTCTTGTAGAGTTTCATCTGCTCTTCCTGAAGTTTCTTTGGATCATCCTTATACTTTTTCTGAAGCTCCTGAACCATTGGAGAAAGTTCCTGGGTTTTACTCATGGATTTAAGCTGCTGGAATGTGAAGGGGAACAGTATAAATTTTACAACAAGGGTTAGAAGTATAACTGCTATTCCATAGTTCTTTGTGAAATCATAGAAGAAATCAAGACTCCTTCTTACAAAGTATGTGAAAGAGTTTTTAACAACCCTTACGGTAGCTTTTTCTTCATAGATGTAAGAAATTCCATCGCTATCTTTGTATTCAACAACTACGGGAACAGTATAGTCCTGTGGTACAACCTTGTCTGTTGGGGCAAGCATTAAAGTTACTGTTACGGATTTTCCTGGCTTTATAGTTTCAATTCTTACATTCTTGCCCTTCATGTATTCTGTGAAGAACTCTGTGTTTCTTGTTCTTACAACAACATCCTTTACCTCTTTGTTTCCAGTGTTTTTTAAACTTCCAGAAAGAGAAACGAGGGTCTCAAGAGAAACTTTAGAATATGGGGGTTTTGTAAAGGATAGAATTCCTGCTTTGGAAGAGAATGATAAAGGAAAAACTACATTGTACTTCTTTTCCTCACCTTTCTCTGAATACTTTATTCTTCCAATAAAAAGAAATTCATCTTCTGTGAGTTCTTCGTTCACCTTCAGATTGAAGGAAATCTCTTTTTTCTCCTGTGATTTAAGAGCTGGAATTTCCACCTCTGTATTCTGAATCTCAAAGGGTCCAAGATCTTCGTAGTTGGACAAAGAGTCAATATAAACAATAAGATTCTCTTTATCCGCTCCAAGATTCTCAAGATTAACTTTCATTGAGAAACTTTCACCTGTGGAAGGTTTTTCCACAGGAAGTGTGGTAATCTTTACATCCATTTTAGGACCAAAGCTAAATGCAAGTCCAAAAAGGATAATTGGCAAAATTAAAAAAATCAGTTTCTTTTTCATGCTACCTCCTTTTATGGGACAGGATCATCTCCACCCGGAAAAAATGGGTTACATCGTAAGATCCTTTTTATTCCAAGAAATAAACCCTTCGCTACTCCATACTTCTCCACAGCTTGATATGTATAAACAGAACAGGTTGGGTTGTATCTGCAGGAATTGGGAAACATGGGGGATATAAACTTTTGATATAGTTTAATCAAGAAAAGTACTGCTTTTTTCATTCTCAACCTTCTTTAAAAAATCATTAAAATCTTCAATAATAACCTCTTCTTTTCTTTTCTCTACGAAAGGGGGAATTATAATTACAACCCACATGTTTTTGAATTTCTCCTGAAGTTTAAAAAATATCTCTCTAATTTTCCTCCTCGCTCTGTTCCTCTTAACTGACTTTTTTACACCCACAGGGACAAAGGCAACCTTTAAATTATCTTTTCTTTCATACACAAATGTCAAATTCCTCTCTCTTACCTTTGTCCCATTTTTCATAACTTCTTTAACTTCTCTTTTATTTAATCTTTCTTTAAGTTTAGCCACTAAGAAGGTGTAAGCCTTTTTCTTCCTTTCCTTCTTCTTCTTTTTATAATATTTCTCCCACCAGGAGAGCTCATCCTTTTTAAAAACCCATGAACCTTTCTTGCTTTTCCTTTATGAGGGCGATAAGTTATTCTCATTCTTTATCCTCCTTTAGTTGTTTTTCTCTACTGCTTTGAGTACCTGGGCTATAAATTGATCTTCTGGCAATGCTCCCTCAAACTCTACCTTATCATTTACAATAATCTTGGGAACAGCGTATACACCATACTTTTCAGAGAGATTTGGAAACTCACTTGCTTCCACCATGTCTCCCATAATATTTTCATTTATAAACGCCATTTTATGAGCAATTCTTACTGCTCTTGGGCAGTAAGGACATGTAGGTGTTACAAAAACTTGAATGTGGAGTGGTTCCTTTACTGCTTCAACTTTTCTCCTGTTCCTCTCCTTAAGATCAACTTTGCCTCTTGATGCGTCAATTAGGTCCTCAAGAAGAGTTGCAAACTCGTATCCTGCTGGAATCCCAACAAATCTTATAAGCCCTTTGTTGTGCCCTTTGATAATCACTGTTGGGATTCTTTCAACCTTGTATTCATCAAATATTTCTTTGTTATCTTCCACAGCATAAGCTTCAAGTTTCAATAGGTCAGATAGCTCACTGACCTCGTTATATAATTCTTCTGTTTCTTTGCAATATCTACACACAAAGTCCTCGTCTTCATTTGGTGTCCAGATACCTACAGCTGTTTTTTTAAATAAAAGGATTGTAACTTCGTCTTTGAGTTCTTTTTCAAATTTCTCTCTGACGACTATTCTATCCTTTTCCTGAAGTAATGGCATAACTTCCTCCTTATCTTAAAAAAATTAATTTCGCATAGGCTATTATATCATAAAACCTATCTTTTCTTGAAGTTAATTATAGCATATTTAAAAGGTAACAAAATATGAGATAATGTATCTAATATTTTGAAAGTAAAACATAAAAGGAGGAATTTATGAATTTTAGAATTGTTGTGGATAGTACGTCCGATATCCCTGACGATTATATAAAAAAGTATAACATAAGGGTTGTTCCTTTAAAGGTTATAATAGGGGACAAAACTTACAGGGATAGAATTGATATAACTGATAAAGAGATATGGAGGCTCATGAGTGAGGAAGGTGCTATGCCAAAAACCTCTGCACCAAGCGTTGAGGATTTTATTTCTGTCTATAAAGAACTTGAAAGAGAGGGAGCAGATGGGATTGTATCAATTCATCTATCCGGGAAGCTTTCAGCCACTGTGAATGTCGCGAAAATGGCCTCTAAAGAGGTAAAGATACCGGTGATTTCCTTTGATTCAAAATCTGTGTCCCTTGGTTACGGATTTCTTGCAATTGAAATAGCAAAACTTATTGAAAAGGGAGTGGAGTCTCTTGAAGAGATAAAGAAGAAATTGGAAGAGTTCAGAGAAAAGTTACATGTCTTCCTTGTGGTGAGAAAACTTGACTATCTTATAAGAGGCGGAAGGCTTACCAGGGTTGAGGGAATTGTTGGAAAGATGCTTAAGATAAGTCCTGTTATAAAGATTACAAAGGAAGGGACATTATCGCCTTTCTCTTTTACAAGGGGTTATCTTAATGCGCTTAAGAAAATTGAACGATACCTTAAAACTTTAGTCAATGATAAAGTAGTAAATTTTGCAGTAATGCACGCTATGGAGGAGTCTTTTGGAAAGAACTCTTTTAATAGATTAAAAACTTCTCTTAAGACAAATCTTTCCATATTCGGAAGTTTGAGTTCTGTACTCACTGCACATGCTGGGCCTGGAACTATAGGAATAGGTGTTCTTGAAATAGATCAATAGAATACCTTGTAAAGAAAGAGGCCGTTTGGTGGTAGTCTTTCTTCTCCCAGACGATGCTCTTCAGAGTTTAAAGCTTCAATTAATATTTCTTTATTAAGATTCTCTCTTTCAATTTTTAAAAGTGCCCCCACCATTCTTCTTACCTGATGTCTTAAGAAGCCCTTTCCTTCAAAGAATAAATAATAGAAGTTCCCCTTTTTTCTCACAGATGTTGAATAAATTTCCCTAACTGTGCTCATAGTTTCTCTAACTTCTTTTTTTGTAAAGGCAGAGAAATTGTGTTTTCCAATGAATAATTTTATATTCTCTTCAAGTCTTTCTCTGTTAATATTGTATGGAAACCACATAGAGTATCTTCCCATAAATGGATCCGGAAAGTCCTTGCTTGTATTAACCACATAAAAGTATATTTTTTTCTTTGCATCAAACCTTGAGGAAAACCTCAAATGTTCATTTTCCACCTTCCTAATTCTTATGTCAGCTGGTAGCCTATTGTTTAAAATTTCTTTAAAATTCTTTGGAGGAATTTCAGTTTCAACAAGGAAGTTTATTACCTGACCAAAGGCATGCACTCCTCTATCCGTTCTTCCTGCAAAATCTATAATTATTTCTGCGTTAAGAAAATCACTTAAA
The DNA here is from genome assembly GCA_964575745.1 of uncultured Caldisericota bacterium. Classification (GTDB taxonomy): domain Bacteria; phylum Caldisericota; class Caldisericia; order B22-G15; family B22-G15; genus B22-G15. The sequence continues at coordinate 5,696 of CAZNRO010000061.1, forward strand.
GTACTCTCTATAACGCCTTGAATGGTAGGAAGATCTTTCTGCTTCTGAAATCCAAAATAGTTTGTCCCATCATA
>CAZNRO010000062.1:0-5735 GCA_964575745.1 uncultured Caldisericota bacterium
TTTGTTGGTTTAATTCTTGGAAGAATAGTTATTAAAAGGGAATCATAAAGTTTTTCTTGTTACAAGCAGTCTTATGTATCCAAAGGCTAATGGAATTTCTTTTTCCACCTTAAAACCGAAATTTTCCACATATTTTGATAAATCTATTTTTATAAATTCAAAGGCAAGTGGACATTCAAACTTTTTAAAGAACCATCTTACTATAAAATTTGCCTTATCAATATCAAACTCAGAGTAATCAAGTATGTTAAGTTGCCCTCCATCCTTTAGACTTTTATAGGCATTCTTTAAAATTTTTTCTCTATCATAATCCTCAAATCCATGAAATACAAAGGACATAAAAACATGATCAAATTCATTCTCAAAGGGTAAGTCCTCTTCAATTCTTCCCTCAAAAACTTTAAAATTTTTATACTTTTTACTTCTTTTCTTTGCCGCTTCAAGCATCTCTTTTGATATATCAACACCCACTATCTCTCCATTAAATTTCATCCTCTTTAGCATCAAAATGGCATTTTTTCCGCTTCCGCATCCAAAATCAATAACTCTATCCCCCTCCTTTAGATCCATCTTATCAATAGCTCCCTTTATAAGTCTTGAATATCCCCCAAAGGTCAGTAAACTCATCAATATATCATAATTTTTTGCTACAAATCCAGAAAGTTCAACCTTGCTTCTATCACTTCCCATAATGCCTCCTTAAGGTCTTATAATCTTTATTCTATCACCTTCCTTAATCTCTGTTATATGCACTAAACTCCTTCCCTTTCCCAGGTAGAAAGATAAATTCCCATTTCTTTTTCCTTTTAGAAAAAAATAGAGATTTAATCTGTCCACCTCTTTTCCATTATAAAACAGAGGAATCTCTATATCAAAATCGTCAAATCTTATTTTCGCTTTTTCTTTCTCTAATTTGATTCCCTTTACAGTTAAATATTTTCCTTTAATGTATCTTCTGCCAAATCTTATTTTTCCATAGAACTTGGTTATCTCTTCTAAGGAATTTACCTTTTTTAGATCAGAACCATATTTAACTATCCTTGAAATGGTAACAGGTTTATTTAAGAACAGCTTGAGCGTTATTTCTCTTATATTCATTTTCTTTTTATTCATAAGTGATAACAAAAACTCAGAAAACCTGTTTATTGATGGGGGTCTTATAGGTGCTAAGGTGAGAGAGAGAAATTTCTCTATTTTTTTAATGTTTGCTTTACCTTTGACCACCCTCTTAAGATAACTAATTCTACTTCGGACCTTTCTAAGTATTTTTAATTTTAATTTTATTTCTTTCCCTTTATTTCCTTTTCTTAAATTTTTAATGTGCTTTCTAAGTCCCTTTTCTCTGATTTTTAATTTTTCAAGTTCTTTATATCTTCCAAAATCAATTATTTCTTTAACTCCATTTACCATTTCCTCAAAGGTCATCCCTGTATCCTGTGGGGTTTTTACAAGCACTGTGGATAGAATTTCATCTGGCTTTAATGGATGTGGGTAAATTTTTTCTGTTTTTTTCACAAAGACTTCATTCACTATTTCTCCTTCTATGCTGTGCAATTTAAGAAAGAGTTTATCAATTCCCTGCCCGATTAGAAAGAAGCTTGTATCTTCTATGGAAAAGATTTCGTTTCCAAAGGCAATCTCTTCTTCAATCCTTCTTTTTTCTTTTCTCCCTGTTTTTAGAAACTTCAAGTTTACATCAAATATAGTTTCGGGAAAAGGATAACCAAAGTAAAGATAGTCAAAGAGTAATGCCTTGAATATTGAGCTCACTGCATAGGAGTGGGAAAAGAGGTCTATGTCATTTGCTCCTCTTCTTGTATCTGATATCCCTTCCTTAAGGAAAAGCTTTAAACCCCATATTATCTTATCTCTCTTTAGTTCCTTAAAGAATAAGTCAACGAATTTCTCAAGTCTTATTCTTAAGTAAGATAATCTAACATAATCCACCCTTTTTTCCTTTAAAAAGAAGTCCGAAAGAAAAGTTTCATTAAATTCCTGTTTACCTGAATTTGGGGGATTTGATGAATCAAATCTATCAGCTATTTGAAGTAGTTTAATGAAAGGATTTTTATCAAATGTTCTGCATTTTTCCTTAAGTTTACATCTTTCACATCCATGATGTGCACAGATAAAATGTATTGGAGCAATACCATCTGAGATTAAATCAATTCCGCTAAATTTTTCTTTTAGGGGAGTAAAAAGGAATTTTCTTAGATTTGGTGGAAAAGGGTCCTTGAGTATTAAGACAGCGTGGGAATCTTTTATTGGAGAATCAGGATCCTTGCTTAATATAAATTCATGGGAGAGTTTCCCAATGTCATGAAATAGAGATGATATTTCTAAATCAATTATAAATTTGTTTATATCCATTAAATTTGGTGGAGGCGGCGGGAATCGAACCCGCGTCCACGGAAGTTCAGTTTAAATCTTCTACAGGCTTAGCCTGTGAGTCTTTCTCTTCTCTTCTTCCTCCACAGGCAGAGGAAGGAGAGCGTATCCTCAGTAGATTCAACCTTCACCCCTGAGGAGCAGGTGAAGGCAGGTCTCCTTTTGGCGTCGGTTAGATGAGGGCAAGGAGACAGGCCAGCTCACCTAACCGGCAGTAGACTTTAAGCTACTGCATATGCATAGTTTGTGTTGGCATTTTTTCTTCTTGAGGGTTTTAAGAGGTTCCCTCAAACCTCGCCTGCAGATTTAAACCTCCGTTCCGTGTCGAAGTCCTTTCGCCCCCAGGTTCTATATATATTATACCACAATATTAGCTAAGAAACTTTTCCCAGAATGTGTTTTTATCCCGAATACTTCACCTATGGTTGCTCCAAGATCAGAGAATTTTCTTATCCCAATAAAGTTATTCTCCTTTATTCCCTTGCCATAGATAAATACAGGGACTCTCTCTCTTGTGTGATCTGTGTGTTTTTTAAATGTTGGGTCATTTCCGTGATCCGCTGTTATAAATAATAAATCATTATCTGTTAAATAAGGAAGGTAATTTCCAAGGAATCCATCAAATTCAAGAAGCGCACTTGAGAAACCCCATAGATTTCTTCTGTGCCCATACCTCATATCAAAATCAACAAGGTTTGTAAATATAAGGTGGACATCCTTTCTATCAATTGTTGTTTTAAGAAGCTCTGCCATGTTTTCAGTATTGTTATCAACATGTACCGTTTCAGAAAAACCTCTGTGAGCAAAAAGGTCGTAAACTTTCCCTATTCCAAAAACCTTGAATCCTTTCTTTATCATCAAATCAAGAAGGGTATCTTTTGGTGGTGGAAGGGAGAAATCTTTTCTCTCTGGAGTTCTCCAGAAGTGCCCCGTTTTTCCTGTAAAAGGTCTTGCAATCACTCTTGCTACAGCGTGTTCACCCTTCAGTATCTCTCTTGCAATTTCACACATTTTGTAAAGCTCTTTTACAGGAATGACATCTTCATGTGCTGCAATCTGAAACACAGAATCAGCAGAAGTGTACACTATTGGGTAACCTGTCTTTATGTGTTCTTCCCCAAGTTTCTTTATTATTTCCGTTCCAGAAGCAGGTTTGTTCCATAGCACCTTTCTACCAATTTTCTTTTCAAATTCTTTTATTATCTCCTCCGGGAAACCGTCTGGATAAACAGGAAAAGGTTTTTCAAGGGGTACTCCCATAAGCTCCCAATGACCTGTAGTGGAATCTTTACCAGGTGATACTTCTTCAAGAAGTCCAAAGGAGCCTTCTACTTTCTCTTCCTTCTCATAGAGAAGGTTCATAAGCCCCAGTCTGCTCATGTTCGGGAATTTAAAACCCGATCCCTCAAGGACATGAAGTAGAGTATTCGCTCCTTTATCTCCATACTTTTCTGCATCAGGAGCATTTCCTGCTCCTACTCCGTCAAGAATTACTACTATGACTCTTTTTATTTCCATTTTCCTTCCTCCATAAAGGATGCGAGGAGAGATAAACTTCCCTCAATCTCTCCTTTGTAAGATGAGTATAAATTTGAGTTGTTGATATGTCAACATGACCCAAAAGTTCCTGCACACTTCTTAAATCTGCGCCTCTCTCCAGTAGATGTGTTGCAAAGGAATGTCTTAGCATGTGTGGATGAACCTTTTTTCTTATTCTTGCTTTCTTTGCGTATTTGTTAAGAATTGCATTGATAAATTGTCTGAGTATTCTTTCGCCTTTTCTACTGACAAAGAGATATTCTGATGTAATACCCTTCTTTTCTCTCTCTTCAAGGTATTTCTTTAAAACATCCTTTGCCCTTTCTCCGAAAGGAACAATCCTTTCTTTACTACCTTTACCAAAACACTTTAAAAATCCATTTTTCATATCAATATCTTTCACCCTAAGACCTGTAAGCTCAGATACTCTTAATCCACAGCTGTACAGTAACTCCACTATTGCTCTATCTCTTTTTCCTCTAAAAGAATTTTCCGGTATTGCATTAAGTATTTTTTCTATCTCCTCTAAAGATAAAACCTCAGGAAGTCTTTTATCCTTTTTGGGAAGGGAAATGTCAACTGTAGGATCGTTTTCAATCTTTCCTTCCTTCAAGAGAAAGGCGTAGAAGGACCTTACACTGGAAATTTTCCTTCTAAGGGTTGTTGGTTTAAGTCTCCCTTTTGAGAGCTTCATTAAGAATTCAAAGATATCTCTTTTTGTAACCTTAAGAGGATCCTTGCCATTAAGAAATTCTTTGAAACTTCTTAAATCATTCTTATATGCAGATATTGTATTTTTTGAGTATTCTCTTTCTACTTCAAGAAAGTAGAAGAAATTTTCAAAGGGATCCATAGTTTGCCTTAAGATATGAGAGCGCAAAAGCTGTTTTAAGATCTTTTATTTTTCCTTTTTCAAGCATCTCAAAGGCCTCTTTCAAGGAAACTTCAATAACTTTATCTATCTCTCCAGGGTGCATAAATTCTTTTGTTTTAAATTTTATATCTCTCGCAAGAAATATATGTATTACCTCATTTGTAAAACCTGGAGAAGAAATAAAAGAGCCAATTTTTTTAAGGTTTCCCTCAAAGCCAGTTTCTTCTAAAAGCTCTCTTTTTGCACACTCCTCTGGATCTTCTCCTTTCTTTAACTTCCCTGCAGGTATCTCAACAAGCTCTTCTTCAATGGGAGACCTGAACTGCTTCACAAGAATAACGCTTTCACCTTTAACAGGTATTATACCCACAGCTCCTGGATGAAACACCAGTTCTCTTTCACTCTCCCTTTCACCATTGACAACCACTTTTCTTAAAACAACTTTAAGTAGTCTTCCGTTAAAGACTACCTTTTCTGAAATTTTTCTTTCCATTTTTTATTCTTTAAAATACTCTACTATAATCTCCTCTACCATTTTTTCTGAATTTATAAGATCCTCCACAAGAATTGTCTCATTCGGAGTGTGAACATTGGTCATGCCTGTTCCAAGAACAGCACATTTTATTCCCTTTGTGTAGAATATGTTAGCGTCAGATCCTCCCATAGATGGCTCAAGTATAAATTCAAATGAAAGTTTCTTTGATATTCTTTTTATGATTTCTATTAATCTATCATTCTCATCTAATTTATATCCGTTGTATTCTCTGTTTAGTTTATACTCTATTCTTCCTTCACCAGATTCCACCTCTTTGATGAATGTCTCTATCATTTCATCTGTTATCTTTATAAGTTTCTCTTCTTCTCTGCTTCTTGCTTCACCCCAGATCTCGGTGTAATCAGGTATTACATTTGTTGCAGCTCCTCCTTTTATAAA
>CAZNRO010000063.1:0-2963 GCA_964575745.1 uncultured Caldisericota bacterium
TCGTTGCCAATTTCAAATTTGATTTTCTCTTGACCCAATTTTTTCTCTACAGTTTTTTTTATTTGTTTCTTAAATTCTTCATTGAAAATACCATCAAAGTCCTTCCCTATAACCACCTTCTCTTTTCCAGTTTCAGAGCTTCTCTCTATCTCCTTTAAAAAGAATTCCTTCAGCGTTTCTTTGTCTTCATGTTTTAGTTTTTCCTTGGCATATTTTTTAAAATCTTTAAGAATTTCATTCTTTTTCTTAAGTATCAGGGCTTCTATTTCCTTTTTAATTTCGCTTTCGTTTTTCTCCTTCAAAGCAGTTAACTCTCTTTCTTTTATCCTTTCCCAGGTTTCCTCAATCTGCTTTAACTTTTCTTCTGTATCTTTCTCAAGCGCTTCTATTTCCTTTCGGGATAAAAGAAGAATCTTTTTTATCTCCTCTTCTGTTTCTTTCTTTATTTCTTCAACTATTCTTTCTATTTTCATAGCCCTGCAGTTACTATATTTGTTATAAGGATTGAAGCTATAAGAGCAAGAACTGCATAAATTTCAACAAGGCTTGGGAGAATTATTGCTCTACCCGCTTCCTCTTCCCTTTCAGCAACAAGATTGATGCTTCCTGCAGATACCTTACCCTGATGTATTGCTGAGAATAGCTGAACAATACCCATTACAAAACCAATGGTAAAGAGTTGAAGTCCAAGGCTGTAGGAAATCTGAGGGATTCCAGAAAATAGTCTCAATCTCGTCATAATCCAGAAGAATTCTATAAAACCGTAGAAACCCTGTGTACCAGGAAGTGCCATTATAACAAATAATTTCCCGTAAAGTTCTGGTTTTTCTGATAAAACCCCGGTAGCCTGGGTAGTTGAAATACCTACACCAATGGCCGAACCTATGCCACCAAGGGAAATCGCTGCCATCATTCCCATAATTGCAAATACTAAACCTAACATGTTTTCCATTCTACCACTCCTTTCTTAATCAATCTTTTTAAGAATAATTTTTTCACTTGAAAATTTAAATGGTTTAAACCTTTTTCCTCCATTCTCATAAAATCTACCAAAGAATTCTAAGAATATAAGTCTTGTTGGGTGAACAAAAGCTCCAAGAATCCCCATAAAGAAATTTAATCCATGTCCTGCAAGGAGTATCAAAGGCGCAAGAATAAAGAGCATAATTCCCTTGCCAAACATTCTCGCCATTGTATTCATAATGATGCCAAGAACTGTAGTTGAAAAACCAAGAGCAAGCAGTCTTGAATAGGACAGAATATCTGCAAGAGCTGCAGAGAAACCATAGCTACTAACTATACCGTAAAGAGATACAACTCCACCAATAACCTTTCCAAATATTGATTTTGACTCTCTCCCTCCTGTTAGAACAATTATGATAACTCCGCCTATTATCATGAACTTACCTACATTTAAAAGAGCGGGTGATTTGAATGTAGAACCAAGGATATAAACCCCAATTCCAGAGAGAGCTGAAATCCACGAGAACTGATCAAAGATTGCATCGAGTACCTTGCCGTGTCTTATATTGTTTAAACCTCTCAAGAAAATCCCAAATAGCTGACTTATGAATCCTACTGCCAGAGCAAATATAAGCATCTTTAAAAGACCATTCTCGTCTCCTATTATGTCTATTACTGCAAGCTGAGGGAATGAGAAGAGATCACCTGCCCATGAATTTGTAAGAACTCCAACTATTATGGAGAAAAAACCAAGAATCATAAAGAAGTAGAAGAAACCTCTATCCTTTTCGTGAATCTTAAATAACTTTATGAAAAGATAGGAACCCAAGAGTAAAAGAGAACCATAAATTACATCTCCAAAACATAAGGAGAAGAAGAGGATAAAAAGTGGAGTAAAGTATGGCGTTGGATCAAAATCGTAATACTTTGGAAATCCATACATACTGGTTAATAGCTCAAAAGGTTTTATGAACTTTGGATTTCTTAGAGCAACAGGAACTTCTTCCAGATTTTTAGGTTCATGAAATTCAACGATCACATCCTTAAACCTTTCTTCGACCTTATCTCTAAAATCTCTAATGTCTCTTTCCCTTATCCAACCTCTTATAAATACAAAAAATTTTGACTCTATGAGCCTCTGCTTAATCTCTTCCTCTCTCCTTTTATCAAGGTAATACTCTTTTAAAATTATAATGTTCTTTAGGTTTTTTGCCTCTTTTCTTTTCTTCTCTATAATCTTTTCTCTATCCTTTATGAGTTTTTCTAAATCTTTACTGACATTTTCTATTACATCTCTGATCTTTCCAGTAAGACCTGATACATTAAGAGGTGAAAACTCTATCTTTCTTAGAAACTCCTCCACTTCCCTATCATCCCTTTTATAACCAATGAATAAAAATACTCTATTTTTATGTGAACTTATGATCTTTGTTATAAGTTTTTCCTTCATTCTGGTAAGAGTTTGAAGATACTTTCTCTCCAGACTTCCCAATACAAGTTTCATGGTTTTAAGTTTATCTAAGTTTTCAACTTCAAGCTCAAAGTTTGAGTATGGAAGTAATGAGTTGATAAGCTTTTTAATATTCTTTATCCTATCAAGTATACTTTCCTCCTCTTTTATGTAATCCAGCACTCTATTGTATACACTTTTGTAGTCAAATTCTTTTACAATCTTATTAAACTCTTCCTCTTTAAGCTCAACTCTTTCAGGTATGAAACTCTTTATAAAGCTTTTCTTCTCCCCAAATTTCTCCAGTTCATTCATAATAGTTTCCAGTTCTGATATCTCTTTATCAAACTTTGAGACATTTACATCCTTAAACACAGAAAGTCCGTTTATTTCCCTTACAGAATCAATATGAATTTTCCCCTCCCTTTTAAGAAAATCAAAAAATGATGGGAAATCTTTCTTTAAAGAGAATAGATATACTCCTTTAATCTTCTCTATAGCCATTTTCTAAAAGCACCTTTCTTATGACAAAATTAAGCGCCTCTTCGTA
>CAZNRO010000063.1:3063-5587 GCA_964575745.1 uncultured Caldisericota bacterium
AGACATACTATCCTCCAATAAATTTTAATTTTTTCCCGTCTATCTCAAATACTCTCGGCACATTACCTATTATATCACCGTCTGCCTGTATATAGAGACTCTCTTTAGATTCTATCTCCACCTTCTTTGCTTTCATAGTCTCTACTTTTTCGTGTTTGATATGTTTACCGCCCATATAAACTCCAGGAAAATTCCATAAAAGCGTGAGCTTACTCATCTTATGAAAGATTATAACATCAAGAAGTCCATCATTTATTTTTGAATACGGAGATATCATCATCCCTCCTCCGTAAAAAGGCCCGTTTGCTACAACAACAAAGAAGACAGGAACCGTTTTAACAATATTATCAATCTTAATTACCACTTCAGGTATCTTCCACGATACAATAGTGGTAAACAGAGAAATCATGTAAGATAGAGCACCAAATCCTTTATAGGTAGTATTTGCACTTCTTGTCACTTCAGCATCAAAGCCAATTCCGCATACATTTATGAATCTGTCCTTATCTATTCTGGGGTGATCCACCTCAATAATTTTCTCTCCTTTAAGGATCAAATCAAGAGCTTCCATGGGGTCTTTAGGTATATTTAAACTCCTTGGAAAATCTCTTCCTCTTCCAGCTGGAATTGTTCCTATTATTACATCTTCCTTCTCAATACCTCTTGTCACCTCTGAAATCGTTCCATCTCCACCAACTGAAACTATATTTTTATATCCCGACGAAACTGCTTCTCTTGCAATTTTTATTGCATGTCCTGGATACTTTGTAATAGCATAATCAAAATCAATACTTTTCTCTTTTAATACCTCTTTGATCCTTCTCCAAACAAGAAAACCTTTCCCCAGTCCTGCAACAGGATTAACAACAAAAAAATACTTCATTTCACCACCTTTATGAGAATTTTATCATATAAACCCTGAATTACTGCTCCCTCTTCTTCAAGTCTTAATATATAATCAATTATATCCTTTGTGATTTTTTCTCCTGGAACAAGTATTGGAAGTCCTGGTGGATAGGAAGATACAATATTTCCAGCAACTCTCCCTTTAGATTTCTCGATGGGAATAAGTTCTTTTGGTCTCAAAAAAGCCTTCTTTGGAGTTAATGCCATTTCTGGAATACCTGGAGATTCCAACCATCTTTCCTTCGGCTTCCTTCTCATTTTTGATATATCCCTTAAAGCATCAAGAAGTCTTTGAATCTCATCGTCTGTTACACCTGGGGTCATAAATAGAAGAATATTTGATGAATCTGAGAGTTCAATCTCTATGTTGTATTTTTTATTTAAAATATCCTCAACTTCAAAACCTGTTATTCCTATACTCTTTGTATTTACCGTAACCTTTGTAGGATCGAGATCAAATATACCATCTTCCAGTATTTCTACACCAAAGGAATAGAGTCCTTCAATTTTGTTTATCTCTTCTCTTAAAAAATTTGCCTTATCAATTACTTCATCCCAGAGTTTTTCTCCGTCAGTCTCCATTTGATATCTTACAATATCAAGAGAAGCCATAAAAAGGTATGAAGGAGAAGATGATTGGAAAAATGCGAGTGAATCATACACTCTATCCATGTCAATATTTTTCTTAAAAACATGAAGAAAAGATGTCTGGGTAAGAGATGGCAAGGTCTTATGCGCAGACTGCACAATCATATCAAAACCAAATTTTATTCCTGTTTCTGGTAAGGTTGAGTTAAAGGGGAAATGAGCGCCATGTGCTTCATCCAATAAAAGGATTGAATTGTATCTTTTTCCCACTTTAACAAGAGATGGTAGATCTTCACACATGCCAAAATAGTTTGGAGAAGTTAGAAACACAACTTTAGAATCTCCCTTTTTTAACTTCTTCTCAAGTTCTTCTGGAGTTATTCCCCAGGGAATTTCAAGGTATGGATGAATTTCTGGTTGGATGTATTCTGGTATAAGATCCAGAATTGCAAGTCCCCCTATTATGGATCTATGTGAATTTCTCTGAATTATCACCTTATCTCCTGGTGAAAGAGTGGAAGCAAGCATAACAAGATTGCCTACTGTACTTCCATTTATAAGAAAGAATGTATAATCAACTTTAAACAGATTTGCTGCAAGCTCCTGAGCATGTTTTATTACTCCTTCTGCCTTATGAAGGTAATCCATGCCCTCAACTTCTGTAATATCAGAAAGTAAAACTTTTTCTCCAAGTAAATCAACAAGAAATGGATGTGCTCCTCTTCCTCTATGGTGACCCGGCATATGAAAACATGCTCTTTTTTTAGAAATATAATTCTTTAATGCAAAATAAATAGGTGGATTTCTCATTAACCTCCTGGTCGGGATAGCGGGATTCGAACCCGCGACCTCTTGGTCCCGAACCAAGCGCCCTACCAAGCTGGGCCATATCCCGGGATAACAATTAAGTGGTCGGGGCGACAGGACTTGAACCTGCGACCCCCAGCACCCCATGCTGGTGCGCTAGCCAACCTGCGCCACGCCCCGACTGTATTTAATTTTAGATTAATCCCATTCTTTTGTCAATAAA
>CAZNRO010000064.1:0-5491 GCA_964575745.1 uncultured Caldisericota bacterium
TTTTTGGTATAAAGGCCCTTTAAAACCTCCACCTCGTCTTTTAATCTAAGTAATTTATCTCTTTTCTTATCAATTCCTTTAAATTCTTCAAGTAAATTTTTAAGATTTTCTATTTCCTCTAACGTTTCCTTTTCCCTTCTCTGAATCTTTATTATGTCAGTTGCAAGGGATTTAACTGCTTCGTCTATCACATGACCACCAGAAATTGTAAGGAGAGTTGCGTGAATGGTAGAAGGTGTTTCATCTAATAGATACAGGGAATCCATCTGCTCCTTTATTTGTGGTGAAAGTTTCCTTCCATGTTCTATAGGAAGGACTCTAATCTTTAAAGCCTTTTTAACATCCTCTGGAACATCCCTTCCAAAACTTGAATACTCTTTTCTATCTCCATCTTTTGTTATAAGAATATACTTATTTGTACTTTTACTTCTCTCTCTAATAACTGTAGTTCCATCACTTAATGTAATGGTTACTCTTGCAATGCTTTTTCCTTTTCTTATAAAGGCATCTCCCTGTGGTTCATTAAAGAATACCCAGAGTATAGCCCTTATTATTGCAGTCTTTCCTCTGTTTCCTCTTCCAAGAAAAACATTTATATTGGGTGAGAGTTCAATAGATGTAAATGGATGAGATTGGAAGTTCTCTAAAGTAATTCTTTTAATCCACATCTTTTACCTTCCAGATTGTAAAAATACCATTATCCACTTCTTCAATCTTTCCATCCTTTGAAAGCCTTGAAAGAATGTTTATAAGCTCATCCTCACCAGAGAGCATAAGTCCTCGTCTTTCTAATTCTTTAAGAGTGATATGAAGCATATTCTCTTCAATCAAGCCTGTTTCTCTTATATAGCTTAATACAACTTCATCCTTTTTTTCTTTTTCTTTTTTTAATTCCTCAAAAGGATTCTCTGTATAGGGAGTTTTTGTAAACGAAAGTCTTATTCTAACCGGCAGACTTCTTTGAAATATCGCAGAGGATACAAAACAGTCTCCAGATTTAAGATAAGGCAACCTTTCTATGTCACTTTTCGAAAGATCCGTTTCTTTCTTTATCGTTAAAAGATCAGTTTCTCTTACAGTTCTAAAGATAAATTTGGTGTTAAGTTGAGCTGTTATCGTATCATCAAGAAGTGATGGTCTCTGGGTAGCAAGAATAAGAAATATGCCGTATTTCCTTCCCTCCTGTGAGATAAGCTTAATTACCCTTTTTGATGGAATGGTAAAGGTATATTCCTTTGGAGCAAAATTGTGTGCTTCATCTATAACAACAAAGAAAGGCGGAAAGTATTCCTCAACTTGTCCTTTTTTTAGACCATCCTTATATATTCTTCTCTTATCTACCAATTTTTTGAGTAAAAATGACACAAAAACTTTTAATGTATCAAGATTTCCCCATACCACTGCAATTTTTTTGTCCTTCATCCAGCTTATAATCTCCCTATCTCCTTTTCCAAAAATTCCAAGCCTTATCAAGTAATTTAGTTTTCTTAGTACTGCTCTTGCACTTGAAGGATTCACATTTGTCTTAATCTCCCACTCCACTTTTTTCTCGCCTAAGTTTCTTAGATTCTCTCTAAAATTTGATAAACTTTTTTCTCCCCCCATCATGTTGTATGCAACATATATCGCTTCCATCTGTGGTGGCTCAATTTCACTTATGGTGGAAAACAATGACTCTACTTCACCTTCAGATAGTTCAGAAAAATCTATACCAATATCTTCACCAACAGTAAAAACCCTTACAGTTTCTTTTATATTTTTATAAACACCTTTGACATTTTCATCCACTACATCAAAGATCATTTCAAAATGTGGATCAAATACAATAGCTGGATAACCCTTTTTAGCCATCTCCTCAAGAATTACTCTTAAAGAGAAGGATTTACCAGAACCACTTCCACCAAATATACCAATGTGTGGATACTCTGCCATCTCCCTGACACCAAATATAAATGGAATCTCTCTCTGCTTCCTTTTCCCTCCTTCTTCAAGAATCTCCACAAGGTCTTTAAATTCATTGGGTAGGGAATCATAAAATCTATCCGTGTTTTTAATAATTCCCACAATAAGACCATCAGGTTTTAGCTTAAAGATATGCTTTATCTCAGAAAAGTTTGCCCTCCTAACTCTACTTCCTACTTTTAACGGATATGGTGGTTCATCTAAGAACCTGAGTTTTCCTATATTTATTTCTTCCTCCTCAATTTTAAAACCAAGAGTTTTTAGGTGAGAGATTATTCTCTCCTCCCTCTCGTTTCCACTTCCTGGAAGTGGAAGAAAGGAATTTATACTGTAAGATTCAACGACCTCAGAAAGATACTCTTTCCCATCATCCTCTACAAAGAAAAAATCGTGATAGGAAAACTTTTCCTCTCTTGATGCTACAAAAACTTCAAATTGATTAGATTCACCCACAACTAATATATCGCTCATCTCAGTCTCCTTTTTGGCGTAAAGAATGTTTCAAATATTTCCTCATCAATAAATTGTTTCCCCATAAGTCTTATCTCCTTCTCCGTTAGTTTAACCTCTCTATCAACCATATCCAGAAACACAGGAATTCCTCTTCCTCTTTTCTCTGTTATAAACATTATAAAAGATGCAATCTCTCTATATCTATCTTTAGAATCAGATGGAATATCAAAAGCAATAGGAATAGGATCATTAGAACTCCTTAAATAAACCATTGAGAAGCCCTGTTTTTTCTTTGGATATGGAAGAAAAATCATTTCTCCTATTGATAGTTTTCCTGTAAGTAATTCCTTGTCAGATAAGTCTAAACTTGAAAGCTCCCTGCCATATATATCCTCTATTACACCAACAAGGGTTATGTCTTTAGATTTGCACCTATTCAGAAGATCATTAAATTCCTTGCTAACCTGCTTTTGAAAATGTGTTAGAGAACCATCCATAATTAAAAGGTCACCCTCTTTTAAAAACTCAACAGAATCTATTGCTACAAGAACTTCCAACCTTGCCATTTTTTCGTACCTTATTCTCTCCTCTGCATATGTTAAATCTGAAAGTAGGGATTCATCTCTTCTTTTTATCTCATTTAAAATTCTTTCAAAATAGGCTCTATCCTCAGAAAGAAGAGGAGAGAAGAGGTCATACATAAATATTCTTTGTCCATTGAATGGATTTATAGCAAGTGAACGAAATACATAGAAGAAGTTTGGATAGTTACCTCCCATTCTCATAAGAGATCCATCAACAAAAAACGGAGAGAATCTAAATTCGTCTTTCCTTTCTATACTTTCTTTTGATTTTAGTACATCCAGAATAATTCTATCTCTCAAAAGAATACTTTCTTTAAGCTTCTCGTTTAAACCACTGAACTTTCTTTTAAAATCATCAAGATTTTTTATAAATTCTTTCTCTTGCCTCTTCATATCTCCTCAATGCTTCTTTTCTTACCCTTTCATCTACATTTTCATTTTTAGAGATAATCTCTATTATCTTTTCCGGATCAAAGCTTACGCTCTCTCCTTTTGTAAGAGATGAAAAGAACTCTCCAAAAAGAACTCTATCAATATCATTCAGATCCTTCCTCTCAATCTCATCCCTCTTTTTTACTCTTTTAAGCTTTATTAACTTTGGCTCCACCTTTGTATTTTCAACAGTTAATAATACAACCTGTGGAATTCTATTAAATTGAGTTATACTGTCTCTTGCAATGCTTCCTGGGGATATAAATATTTTTCCATCCACTCTTCTCATTCCATATCCATCATGATAGTGACCAACAAGTATCACATCTGCTTCAGTAATACCTGCTACTTCCTCCAAAGAGAGACACGAGAAATTTGCCTTGAAGGGTAGAACATACGAATGCACCATCTCTATTGCAACAAGATTCTTGTTTCTCTTTTTTATCCTCAAAAAATCAGGATTCTCATCGACTCCGTCTCTGTAATTAATGCCATGTATCTCAATTTCTGTATCAACTGGAGGAAAAACTTCACCATCCTTTAGAAACTTAACAACACCAGCCTCTTCAAGGATTTTTGCCGACTTTCTGTTATAAGTTTCAGGATTCCTCCCCTCTATATCATGATTTCCCAAAATGCTAATTATAGGTCTTGCATTAAATTTTTTTAATATTTGAATAAGTTTAATTACAACTTCATCACTGGGAGATGGACGAGAGAACCAATCTCCACCAAATAAAACATAGTCCACATTATTAGAATTAGCTATTTCTCCTATTTCCTCAATTTTTTCAAGAACTGACATAAGAAAATTATCCTTCCTGGATGAAAGCTCTTTACTTTGAAGATGAGTGTCCGTGAAATACAGGATTTTTCTCATATTTTTATTATACCTCACAAAAATTGTATAATGCTTTTTGAGGTGCAAAAATGAGAATAACCACAGTAGAGGAAATGAGAAATCTTGACAGAGAAGCAGTTGAAAGGTTTGGAATTCCTGAAGAGATATTGATGGAAAATGCGGGAAACAGTGTTTATTTTGTAATTCTAAAGGAGATAGGGATAAAAGATAAGAAATTTACTGTAGTATCTGGTACAGGAAATAATGGTGGCGATGGGTTTGTCGTGGCAAGAAAACTCTATTCTCAAGGTGGTAATGTAAAGGTTTTTGTATTTGGGAATATGGAAAAAATTAAAGAAGTGTCTAAAAGGAATCTTGAGATACTTGAAAGTATAGGTTTAGATATTTCTTTTAATCAAGGAATTGAAGTTTTTAGAGATGCAGTCAGGAATTCTGATGTAATAGTGGATGCGCTTTTAGGAACAGGAATATCAAGAAAGATAACAGGCATCCTAAGGGATGTAATAGATACTATAAATAAAAGTGGAAAGATTGTTGTTAGTGTGGATATTCCCTCTGGTGTAAATGGAAATACTGGAGAGATTATGGGAACATCTGTTAAAGCAGATTATACAGTAACTTTTGGTCTTCCAAAAATTGGGAATCTTCTCTATCCAGGCTTCTCCTTTAATGGAAAACTCTTCTTATCACATATTTCCTTTCCTCCCAAACTTTACGAGAAGGAAGCAGTAAAACTTTTTATAAACGAAATAACTTCACTGCCTGAAAGAAAAAAAGATGGACATAAGGGAGATTTTGGAGATACTCTATTTATTGCTGGTTCAAGATTCTATCTTGGAGCTCCACTTTTTTCCTCACTCTCCTTTCTAAAATCAGGAGGAGGATATTCAAGGCTTGCTACAGTAAAATCCATAGTTAACTCTATCTCTCAAGGAGCAAGTGAGGTTGTGTTCATACCTCTTGAAGAAACTGATGAAGGTTCAATATCCATAAAAAACTTAGATAAACTCATTAATATCTCCAAAAAGGTTGACTTTGTAGTGATTGGTCCAGGACTTTCCTTAAATCCGGAAACCCAGGAACTTGTAAGAGAGTTTGTGAAAGTTGTTGAAAAACCAGTTCTCATTGATGGTGATGGATTGACTGCTATCTCCAAAAACTTAGAAATTTTATTGGATAGAAAATACCCTACAGTTTT
>CAZNRO010000065.1:0-5372 GCA_964575745.1 uncultured Caldisericota bacterium
CTACTCCATTAACCCTTGCAGTATTCTTTCCTATCCATAGTTCTATGAATATATCTTCAAGAGATACAGTAACCTTTCTCTCTGTTCCATCCCATCCTACAGTTGCACCAAGAGGTTCTGCTATATATCTAATTGGAAGTAGTGTTCTTCCCTCTCTTATTATAGGTGCAACATCCATCTCAAGAGGAGTATCATTAACATACATTATTTTACTATCTATCTTTAGTCTAAGGATTATTTTTTCTTCCTTTATCTTTACATACACATCTATTGTTTTTGAACCACCGTTGGAACTTATTTTTATTGTACCGGTATAATATTCTCCTCTTTCTAAATTGTTTGAGTCAATTCTAACTGTAATTCTTACACTGTTACCTGAAAAAGTTGTCTGACTTAAAGTTATCCACGAGGCAGAAGTCTTTAATGTTCCTTCAAGTGTTCCTCCACCTTTGTTTGATATGGTAAAGACTCTTGTTTCAGAAGAACCTTTCTCTATCTCTCCAAAGTTTAAATCCATAGTATCCACTGCAATCTCTGGATTTGCCTCAACTACCTTAACATTTAACTCAACCGTTTCATCTCCACCGTTACTTTCAATATATATGTGACCTTTATAATTCTGTCCTGGTTCAAGAGTTTCTGCGTTTATTGTTATCATAATTTTTACATCATTGCCTTTGAAATTAAGAGAGGATAGTTCTACCCACTTGACATCTGTTGATAGAGTTCCTGAAAGTTCTCCTCCTCCCAGATTCTTTATAAATAAAGCCATATTCTTTTTCCCACCTGCATTTACTGCTCCAAAGTCAAGTAGTTTCGGAGTAACTGAAAGTTTTGGTGGAAGTCCTTTTGTTTTTAAAACAATTAAAACATCTTGGTTTCCACCATTTGATTTTACAGTTACTTTACCCTGATACTTCTTTTCAGGATCAAAGCCTTCAGTATCAACTGTCACTTTAACTATTACATCATTTCCAGTGAATTCACGAGGATAAACTTTTATCCAGAATACAGAAGACTCTATAGTTCCTGTAAGAGTACCACCACCTGTATTTGTGATTTTGAAAGACAGGGTCATCTTAGTATCTACATCTATTTCTCCAAAGTCAAGAGTTGTTGGTTCAACTTTAAGATATGGAGGTGGTTGAGAGGAAAAAGCTCTTACTGAAAAATCTTCTCCTGTGGTGAAAAGATAGTCCTTATAGAGACAGAAGTCTGTGTGGAAACCTTTATCAAACTTTTCCTGCCATGAGATAGTTCCATCCTCAAGAGAGAGCATGTAAAGTGTACTTGTTTTATCACCGATAAATACATATCTATCTGTCACTACAGGTGAGGCATCAAATCCTGATGGAAGGTTTCTTGTCCATTTAGCTTTTCCTGTCTTTAAATCTACGCATGCAACTTTTCCATGTATTCCAGCAATAACTGTTAAATCACCTGAAATTGCTGGCGTTGTCACGGTATCCTCATTAAGATTAAAGTACCAATCCTGATGTCCCTTATTCTCTCTATTTAATGCTCTAAGCTGTCCAGACGTATTCAGTAGATAGATATAATCTCCAAGAATAACAGGAGCAGCCTTAACATTTTTTCCAACAACTTTCTTAAATAGAACTTCTTTGGTTAACGGGTGAAGAGCGTAGAGATAACCATCCTGAGATACAAAGTAAACTCCTCTATCATCTCCGCTTATTGCTGAGTTTATTTTTCCACCTGTTGAATAATTCCACACAAGTTCACCATTGGTCTTATCTACGCAGTAAACTATTCCATTCTCTGCTCCAAAGTAAACATAATAGTTTGTCACGAGGGGAGAAGTTGTAATTTTTGAGTAAACTCGCGCTTTCCATAGATATTTTTCATGATTTGATATATCAACACAATAAAAGTTCTCATCAATGGAACCAAAATAGAGTTTTCCATCACTAAAAGCCGGAGTTCCAATTATTGCTCCATCTGTATCAAATGTCCAGAGAACTTCACCGTTTCTTTTATCAAAGGCATATAACGATTTATCACCACATCCTGCATATACCACATCATCAACTGCTATGGGGGCAGTAAATAATGCATTTCCTAAATAATGCCATTTTTCCTCAAGTGGAGGCCTAAACTCCTCATCTGAATAACCCAATCTCTCATTCGTACCCCTGTATGTTCTCCATCCTATCTCCTGAGAGTTAGAAATTTTCAAACCCAAAGAGACAAAGATTAAAGTTAAGATTAATAAAAGGATGATTTTTTTCATTCCTCCTCCTTCTTTCCTTTCATTTTATCACTAATTTCTATCTGTTAAATAATCTATCAAGGATTATGGCACAGGCACTTCTTACAGAGAGATGATTGTATTCATTTCCTTCAGGATAACCTTTTATTGGCTCAAGTTGATAGTCAAATGGTATTTTCTCTCTTACCATTCCCCAACCTGTGCCAAAAAGAATTAGAATAGGATGTTTTTTAACCAGTTCCTTTAACTTTTTAAAAGTTATCTCTCCTTTACTGGTTTTTGCACTTGTAAATATGACGAGAGGTTTAACCCTTTCTTTTCTTTCAATATCCATGATAACCTCATCAAGGGAAGAAGAGAGGTTTACAAGTTTTAAAGCTTCTCTTCTGTATCTATTAAAAAACCTTCCTCCCCCTTTCGTCCAGAAGTTTATTATTCTTTCAATGGCTCTTCTCTGGTTGTCAAAGGGATGCACCACATAAAGAGCTTTTACTCCAAATGTTTTTGAGAGCCTGCTTATATCCACAATGTCATAGGGAAGTATGGATGAGGCAACAACTTTCCCCTTTCTATCGTAAACAGGATAGTGCACAAGTCCTATGTAGGTATTCATTCTCTCTTAAGTATTTTATTCATGTTTTCCATAAGTTCATCAAATATATCTTTAATGAGTTTCTTTTCCTCATCGGTTAACTCTCTGTTCATAAGAAGATCTGGACGAAGAAGTAGAGTTCTTTTTAGCATCTCTCTCTTTCTCCAGAGATTTATTTTCTCGTGATGACCTGACTTTAATATTTCAGGTATCCTGTAACCCTCAAAGTTTTCTGGTCTTGTATACTGAGGATACTCCAGAAGTTTATCCTCAAAAGTCTCTTTCTTAATCGTTTCCTCTTTTTCAAGAAATTCAGGAATCAATCTTATCACACTATCAATCACAACAAGGGCAGGAATTTCTCCTCCTGAGGTTATAAAGTCTCCAATGGAGATTTCCTCATCAATGAAATTCTTTATTCTCTCATCAATACCTTCATAATGACCACACACCAGTGTGATAGATTCAAGTTTACTCAGTTCCTTTGCCATCTCCTGATTGAACTTAACTCCCTGTGGGGAGAGAAGGATGACATGGGTTTTGCTGTTTATTTCCCTAGCCCTGTCAATGGATTTTTTAATTGGAGGAAACATCATAAGCATTCCAGGTCCACCACCGTATGTGTAATCGTCAATCTTTCTGTGTTTGTCATCTGTAAAATCTCTTGGAGATACTATTTTATAAGAGATAACACCCCTATCAATACCTTTCTTTGGTAAACTGCTGTTAAAATATGTATCAAATATTTCCTTAAAAATTGTTATTACTATAAACTCCATGTTAATCCCATATCTTTTTAAGAATCATTTTTTTATTCTTTAAATCAATCTCAACAAGAATTTCTTTAATAAATGGCAGTAATAAGTCTTTTTGTCCTTCTCTTGACACAACTATCACGTCATTGGCAGCTGGGTTTGGCATTATATCCTTCACTTTTCCAACAAATTCCCCATCTTCAGTAAAGACTTCTAAAGCAACTAATCTATAAATATAATACTCACCATCTGGAAGAGATGGAAGCATCTCCTCTGAAATTACCAGAAAATTACCAACAAATTCCTCAAGGGAAAGTTTTCTATCAAATTCCACTTTTACAACGACTGTGTTCTTTTTGTAAAAAATCTCTTTGACAGGAATCTTTTTTGGCTCTTCATTCTCTTTTTGAACAAATATGTAATCTAATGCATTGAATCTTTCTAAATTGTCTGTCATAGGATAAACTACAAATCCCTCATTTTTCCCCCAGATGGAGACAATTTTTCCAATTGTAATCCACTTACTCATTCTTTATTTCTATTACTTTACCGTCTTTTAGTATTATTTCTCCTTCTTCAAGTTTCTTCCAGTAATCATCACCCTCCTTTATTTCCACAAACCCCTCAACTATTCCATGGATATAAAATTCCCCTTCCTTTAAGTTCTTAACTCTCTCTCGCTCATTTAACAGTTGTGCTTTTATGCTTTCTTCCTGAGCCTTCTCCTCTTTTATCTTGTTCTTGACAAACTGAATGTAAGAAGGCTCCAGTGTCGGAGCCCTCAGAAGAAACTTCTTCTCTTCAGAACTTATATCACTTAGCCTCTTCTCAGATAACTTTATTAACTCTTCTAACTTCTTAAGTAGCTCCTCTTTTAATCCCTCAGTTACTATTGATTTTACAACAACCTTACGCTTTAATAACACTAAATCACCTACGATAGAATTGTAACGATTGTGTTTTTACCAGACTTTCTTGAGATTGCCTGAACTATTGTTCTTATTGCCTCTGCTGTTCTTCCCTGTCTTCCAATAACCTTTCCTACATCCTCTGGTCCGACCTTTAACTCATAGATGACTGTCTGGGTTCCCTCAATCTTGTTAATCTCTACCTTTTCAGGGTAATCAACGATAACTTTTACTAACTTTTCAAGGATTCCTGTTACGTCTGCCATTTTCTACCTCCTTTTTCAAAAAGAATTTGAAAATCCCCCCGGTATACCGGGGGATGATTCTTTAAGAGAGAATGTTCACCATAGCATTCTTTCCAGTTTTGCTTGCTGCTGCTCTAACAAGAGTTCTTAATGCATTTGCTGTTCTTCCCTGTTTCCCAATGACTTTCCCGATATCATCGGGGCTAACTTTTACTTCATAGACCACAGCCTGTTCACCCTCAACTGCATTGACCTGAACTTCGTCAGGATGATCCACTAATGCCTTTACGATCTCTTCTACCAAGTCCTTCATGCTTCTACCTCCTTAGACTTTGCTTTTAACTTTTTAATGATGTTTTTAACGGATTCTGTAGGTTGAGCGCCCATACTCAACCAGTGCTCCAAGCGCTCCATGTCGACTTTAATAATTGGTGGTTCGGAGCGTGGATTGTAAAAGCCCAAACTCTCGATATAAGAACTTTTGGGTGCCTTTCTTTCATCAATTACAATAACTCTAAATGTGGGCTCTTTCTTCTTTCCCATTCTTCTTAACTTGATCTTTACCAACCTTTTCACCTCCGAAATTTAAGGAAACAGGTCTATGTAAAATTTTATCTAATTTAAGCAACTTGTCAAGTGTAT
>CAZNRO010000066.1:0-2289 GCA_964575745.1 uncultured Caldisericota bacterium
CTTCTAATTCCCTTATCCTCAAACTCTGGCACCTCTCCAAAAGCATCTACAGTCTTTTTTCCCCAGGGAAGAGATGGTTTCCTCTTAACCTCTATAACCTCTGCCTCCAGGGTAAATGTATCCTGTCTCAAACCAGGTAGTGGCTTCCTATCTATTGCCTCCACTCCAAGAAATATCCCTTCTCCAACCCTTATTTGATTTATAAATCTTGGAAGTCTTCCTCTCCATATCATAGGAAGAAGATTTGAACCTCCACCAGATATAACCTTTACCCCAATCCCATGATCCTCAATAAGATTCTTTAATTCAAGAAGAACCTTAAGATTTTCTTCAGTGGGAATAACGCCCGATAGACATGTAAGATTTGTTCCTATTCCAAGAAATTCAATGGATGGAAGTTCTATAAGCTTCTTTACAAAGAAAAGAACATCCTCAGGCATAATACCCTCTCTCAACTCACCAAGTTCTACCATAACTATAACTTTATGAATTCTTCCTTTTCTTGAAGATACCTTTGATAAATGCTTTACAACTTCAATCTCAGTATTTAAAGAGATATCTGAAAATTCGATCACCTCGTCTATCTCTGACAACATGGGAGACCGAAGTAACATCTTTTCCACATCGATACTAGAAAACTTCTTTATGTTCTTTACTCTTGAATCTCCGATCACTCTTGCCCCTAAAGATTTCAGCACCCTTACTATATTCTCATCGCCAAGAACAACTTTTACCACAGGAACTACATCAACACCAAACGCCTCACATCTACTCTTTATGATTAAGTAATTCTCTCCTATAGCTTTAAGATTTATTTTTAGTCTTGGAAACATCGTAATTTTATTATATCCCATAAATGGTAAAATTATCCTATGAAAAAACTTATAATATTTTTAGCCATCTCCACACTGATACTCACCATTGGAGCAAAGAGAGAAGAAAAGATACCTGAACCATATCTTTCATCTATAAATTTTTTAAGAGAGATGGGAGTGGTATCTGGATATCCAGATGGAACTTACAGAATAGACTGGGCAATAACCCAGGGAGAATTTATAACCCTTCTTGTAAGAGGATACAATGTAACTCAAAGTTATGTAGAGGGAGAAAAAGAAACTTTTGTTTTTAGACTAAAGAAGTTTATTAACGTGGTACTCTCAATTTTTAAAAAGAAGGAAAGATTTATAGATTTAAAGGATCATTGGGTACATCCATACCTAATTGAACTTTCTAGGTTAGAAACTTTATCGGAGGAAGAGATAAAGCCAGATACTGCAATTTCAATAGAAGAAGCTCTTCTTCTTGAGATTAAGCTCTTTCCTTTTAAAGATGAAATTAAGAATATTACATTTCTAAACGCCAGGGAAAACAAAGAGAAAGTACTTTCGTGCTCGGTTTCTCATAATCTTTTCCCAGATGATATTAGATTTGGAAATAAGCTCTCAAGAGGAGATGCCTTTCTCCTTATTGAGAGATTCATAAAGAAACGCCAATTTCAAAAAGGGAAATAGTGGTAATTGGTGGGAAAATGTGGTAAAATTGAGTAAATGTTTATGGGAACCTATTTGTACAAAATGGATAGTAAGGGAAGAGTGATGATTCCTCCTATATACAGGGAGGATTTGGGGACTAAATTTGTAATCACCAAAGGGTTTGAAAAGTGCCTTTTTGGATACCCTGCAAAGGAGTGGGAGAGTCTTTCAAAAAAACTTGCTAAAATACACTTGAGCACTAAAGAAGCAAGATTCTTCCTCAGAATCTGGTTTTCATCGGCAACTTTTGTAGAAATTGATAATCAGGGGAGAATTCTTATTCCTTTAGAATTCAGAAAGTTTGCTTCTTTAAAGAGAGATATAGTATTTATTGGGGTTCTTAACCGAGTTGAAATATGGGATAAATATGCATGGGATAAGTACCTAGAAACAAAAGAACTTTCCTATGAAAACTCTATAAGTAAACTTGTGGAGAATCTATGAAAGCGCCTATTCATAAACCTGTATTAGTTAAAGAGATACTCTCCTATATAGATTTTGAGAAAAAAAGGATATTCCTTGATCTTACAACAGGAGAAGGTGGGCATAGCTATGAGATAATGAAAAGAATGAGAGAGGACTCCTTACTTATAGGATTAGATATAGACCCAGATGTTTTAAAGGTTACCGAAGAAAGACTTAAGGTTGATAATAAAAGAGTTATTTTAATAAACGATAACTACAAAAATTTTCCTCTGGTACTAAAAAGGCTTGGTATAGAAAAGGTGGATTTTATGCTTCTGGATTTGGGTTTCTC
>CAZNRO010000066.1:2389-5266 GCA_964575745.1 uncultured Caldisericota bacterium
CTAAAAACCTTTCTTTCGTCTTTTCAGAGCTATTTAAACAAAGACGGAATTGTTGAAATAATTTCGTATCATTCCCTTGAAGATAGGATGGTAAAGAAAAAATTTTTAGAACTGGAAAGAGAAGGAACGGTTGAAGTTCTTACAAAAAGACCTATAACACCACAAAAAGAGGAAATTGAGGATAATATAAGGAGTCGCAGTGCAAAACTCAGAGTGGCTAAAAAGGTTTAGTATATTTATTATTGCAATAGTTTTACTGGTATTTTTCTATGGACTACTCAACCTCCAGATTATGAATCTGGAGAATAAAAAGAATATATTAAAAAGAGAGCTTGAATCTTTGATAGAAGAGAGGATGAATCTTGAATTTAAATTGGAGGAGGCAACCAACCCCAACATATTGATAGAAAGAGCAATAGAAAAATTAAATCTAAAAGATGCGGAGGTTATATTTATAGATGGTGGAAGTGGAGAAGAAACAGAAAACAGTGGAAAATAAAATTGTAAAAACTCTACTTATCTTTCTGATTCTTTCAATAGCCTTTGGCGTAAGACTACTATATCTTGATGTTATAAAGGGAGAGGAATTTAAAAGAAAAGCAGAAGCTCAGTGGCAATCAGCGGGAAGGCGTGTTCCAGGAAAGAGAGGGACGATTTATGATAGAAATGGAAGGATCCTTGCCATCTCCATAAAAAGATACAGAGTGGTTACCAATCCATCGCAAATTGATGATAAGGAGAGATGGTCGGATAAAGTTTCAGATAAATTAGGTATTGATAGGGAAACACTAAAGAATAAAATTAATACAAACTCAAGTTATCTTGTTTTAAAAACTGGAATAGATAAGACAGAGAAAGAAAAGATAGAGAAGCTAAACATTGAGTATATATACTTTGAGCCCTATTATGAACGCTTCTACCCGATGCACAACCTGGCATCCTATATAATCGGAGAAATGGGAATTGATAGGGGACTTGAAGGACTGGAGTACAAGTTTGATAGTATTTTAAGGGGAGAGTATGGAACAATAGGATTTCTGAAGGATGCTGTTGGAAGAGAGATACCTGGAACTGAATTCTACATAAAGAAACCACAAAACGGAGCAGATATATACTTAACCATAGATATAAACATCCAGGCAATCATGGAATTTGAAATGAAGAAAACCATTGAAAAATATAAACCTAAAAGGGTTATTACAATACTGGAGGATATCAAGACAGGTGAAATAATAGGTATGGCAACATTGCCCAATTTTGACCCAAATGATTTCTCTCAATTCTCAAAGGCAAAATTTCCAGATCCTGCCTATGGATGGAATTACGAACCAGGGTCTTCCTTTAAACCTTTAATAACTTCTGCTGCTCTTGAAGAGGGTGTTTTAAGTGAGGAAGATAAATTTGAATGCAAAGGATACATATACAAAGGTGGGAAGAGATTTACATGCATAGTGCCTCACGGCACACAAACCATTAAAGACCTACTTAGAAATTCATGCAATGTTGGTTTTATTCAGGTGGGATCATTACTTGGTGATAGACTCTACCATTATTTAAAGCTATTTGGAGTGGGAGAAGAGATGAATCTGGATTTTCCATACGAGGGAAAGGGAGATATTCTTCCACCAGAACAGTGGAGCGATACAACTCTTCCAACCATGTCTTTCGGTGTGGGAATAACTGTGACTCCTCTTCAGCAAACAAGTTTTTATCAGGCAATAGGTAATAAAGGTAACAGATTGAAACCACAAATAATAAAAAAGATAGTAAAAGATGGGAATCTCATTAAAGAGGCAAAACCCTCCCTTATTAAAAAGGTAATATCTGAAACTACAGCTAATAAAGTTTTATCCTATCTTAAGTATGTGGTTGGAAGAAATGGGGTAAGAGGAGCAGTAATAACAGGTTATTCCATTGGTGGTAAAACTGGAACGGCAGGAGTGATAAAGAATGGTAAATATGTAGAAGGAAAGACAGTTCTCTGGTTTGTTGGAATAATAACTACCAAAAATCCAAGGTATGTTCTAACAGTACTGGTCGATGAACCAGAGGATAGTTCCCTATATGCTTCTCAGGTAGCTGCCCCTCTATTTAAAAGGATTGCAGAGAGAGTAATTAAATATTTTGAGATTGAGCCCGATGAAGAAGCTAAGTGATCTTTTAAGGGGAATTCAAATTAAAAAATTTTATGGAAGATTAGATAGAAAGGTTGACTCCCTTGTTATTGATTCCAGAGAAGCAGGTAAAGGGAGTGTATTTTTTGCCATTAAAGGCAATCGTTTTGATAGTCATAATTTTATATTAGATGCTTATAAACAGGGGTGCCGTGTATTCATAGTAGAAAGAGAGATTTCGGGCTTTAAAGATTCCACCCTAATAATCACCGATAACTCAAGGAAAGCATTTTCAATTATGTCATCCAATTTCTATAATAATCCCTCAGATAAACTTAATGTATACGGAATAACAGGAAGTACAGGAAAAACTACACTTATACATCTCTTAAGAGAGCTAATTCCAGATTCAGCAAGTCTGGGTAGTGAGGGAAAATTTATTAAAAAAAACCTTATAAGTAAAGGTGAAGGACTGCTTACAACACCGGAATCTTTTGAGATTCAAAAGTTTCTTGATAGGTGCTTAAGAGAAAAGGTAAAGGATGTATTTTTAGAGGTAAGTTCCTTTGCATTAATGAATTACAGGGTTGAAGGGATAAACTTTAAAGGTGGAATTTTTTTGAACCTACATCCAACGCACCATTTAATGATCCATAAAACTATACTTGATTACCTTAAATCTAAAATTCATCTTCTGGAACTTACCAGAGGACCATTTGTTTTAAACCTTGATGACCCATACCATTCATTTTTTAAGGAAAAA
>CAZNRO010000067.1:0-5223 GCA_964575745.1 uncultured Caldisericota bacterium
CTTCTAAACTCATACTGATCAACAATCCTTTTGAATTTTTTAAGCTCTTCTGCATCATGTCTTAAAACTTCAGTAAACAGTGGTTTTTCACCTTCATATACAGCAATTTTTGTACTTGTAGAACCTGGATTTATAACAAGAACTCTCTCCATTTTAAGCCTCCAATACTTTTGAGGGGGGCATTTGCCCCCTTAAACTTAAATCCAACCCCTTACCTTCATAGCTTCTACTACTCTCTTTATTGAAACTACTCCTGCAGCCACTCTCATTCCTATATTCATGTCCTTATGGGTATTATAAACATTATGAAATGCGTTCTTCATTTTCTTTTCAAGTCTCTCAAGAACTTCCTCTTCTGACCAATAGTAACCATAGTTATTCTGAACCCACTCAAAGTAGGAAACTGTAACTCCACCTGCATTTGCCAAAATGTCTGGAATAACAAGAACTCCATTCTTTGTGAGTATTTCGTCTGCTTCAGGCGTTGTAGGACCATTAGCAGCTTCAGCTACAATCTTTGCTTGAACATCATTCGCATTCTCACTTGTTATTTGATTTTCAAGTGCCGCTGGAATAAGAATATCGCACTTTACGGTCAAAGGTCCTTTAGAACCTATCTCCTTTGTTCCAGGGAACCCACTTACACTCTTATTTTTCTTCTTCCAATCTAAAACTTTATCAGGATCAAGACCATCTTCTGAGTATATTCCACCTTTGGAGTCACTAACAGCGATTATCTTTGCACCTCCATCATGCATAAGTTTTGCAGCCCAATAACCTGCATTTCCATAACCCTGAACAGATACAGTTGCACCCTTTAAATCTATCCCAAGAACCTTAACTGCCTCTTCTATAACAAAGCGTGTACCCATAGATGTAGCAAATCCTCTACCCTTTGAACCACCTATAATTATTGGTTTCCCTGTAATGACACCTGGCACATTGTAGCCTTTGATCTTTGAATACTCATCCATCATCCATGCCATAATCTGTGGGTTTGTATATACATCTGGAGCAGGAATGTCTCTTTCAGGACCTATAAACTCCCATATAGCATCAATGTATCCTCTTGACAACCTTTCCAGTTCTCCCTCGCTCATCTCCTTAGGATTACACTTTACTCCACCTTTACCCCCTCCATAAGGAATGTCAACGACACCACATTTTAATGTCATCCATGTGGAAAGTGCCATAACTTCATCCATGGTCACATTTGGATGAAACCTTATGCCTCCCTTTGTTGGACCAAGTGCGTCGTTGTGCTGAGATCTAAACCCTGTAAAAATTTTAATAGTTCCGTCATCCATTTTAACAGGAATTCTTACACTTAAAACCTTTTTAGGCCATTTTAAATAATCAACAACCTCATCGGAAAGCTTAAGAACTCTACATACTTTCTCAATCTGCTCCTGAACAATCTTGAAGGGATTTAAGGTCTTTTCCTTCTCCATCTCTACCTCCTTTTATTAATTTTTATAAATACCCTCCTTACCTCCTTATATTTATGTGTATCTTGACACAAGAGAACTTAACACAATTGAATAGAATTTAGATTCAGGAGTGTCTGCACGAGAAGGTAATACAACCGGGACCTTTGCTCCTATCACCACACCGGCACTCTTTCCATCAGATAGATAATTTAAAATCTTAAAGAATATATTTCCTGCTTCAATATTTGGAACTATAAACACATCTGCATCACCAGCAACAGGTGAATCTATGCCTTTATGTTCTGCAGCCCATTTTGAAATTGCATTATCAAAGGCAAGAGGACCATCAGCTATGATACCCTTAATCTGCCTTCTCTGAGCCATCTTTGCAATGAGTGCTGCATCAAGAGTTGACGGCATCTTGGGATTAACTATCTCAATGGCAGAAAGAAGCGCAACCTTTGGAGTTTCAATTTCAAGAGCCTTAGCTACGATGAGTGCATTCTTAAGAATCTCTACCTTTTCGTCAAAATCTGGAGCTATTACCATTCCTCCATCACTCATTATTATAAACTTAGGATATCTTGAGCATGATAAAACACCAACATGGGAGAGAAGTTTGTACTTTCTTATCCCCTTTTCTTTGTCAAGAACAGCATGCAGTAAATCCGGTGTTTTCACAAGCCCCTTCATTATAAGATCAGCTTTACCTTCCCTTGCAAATTGAATGGAAAGTTCTATGGCTTTGTAGTAATCTTTCTCCTCTACAATCTCCATGTCAGATTCAATATTTCCCTTTTTCAAAAACTCCTCAATTTTTTCCTTATCACCAATTATAATTGGTTCAATAACACCTTCATCTTTAGCTCTTTTGATAGCTTTTAAATCTTCAACTTCATAAGGATTAGCAACCGCAAGTTTTCTCTTTCCAAGTTCCTTTGCCCTTTCCACTACCTCATCAAAATTTTTAAGCATATTTACCTCCTTAAGTATAAATTTTGACTTCTTCCTCTCCCCGAAGAACCCTCAGTGCACCAAGAGCAAGTGCTTCAAGCTCTTTCTCACCCGGGGAGAGGACAACAGGTGCAATAAATGAAACTCTCTCTTTTATAAGTTCTACGAGTCGCTTTGAATTAACAACACCTCCCGTAAGAATAATTTCATCTACATCTCCCTTAAGGACCGTTGCATCTGCACCTATCTCTTTTGCTATTTGATATGCCATAGCCTCGAAAATCAGCTTGGCAAAATCATCTCCCTCGTCTATTCTTCTCTCCACTTCTCTCATATCGTTAGTACCTAAATATGCAACAACACCGCCTTTTCCCATAAGCTTCTTTTTAATCTCTTTCTTTGTATATTTTCCTGAGAAGCACATCTTTACAAGATCACCAGCCGGAAGACTTCCAGTTCTTTCAGGAGAAAAGGGACCACCAGAACTTGCATCATTTACATCCACAATTTTTCCCTTCATAAATGGAGCAATTGATATTCCACCACCTATATGTCCAACTATAAAATTAAAATCCGAAAGACTTCCACCTTTTTCCTTCGCTCTCTGGATTGCTACTCTCCTCATATTTAAGGCATGTAAACGGGATTTTCTCTCAATCTCTTTAAGTCCTGATATTCTTGCAAGTGGAATAAACTCATCAACAACCACTGGATCAACAATAAATGCAGGAATCCCGAGAGGCTTTGCAATTTCATAGGCAATTACTGCACCAAGATTACTGGCGTGCTCAATTGGAGCATTCCTTAAATCCTCTATCATCTTTTCGTTAACCGAATAGGTACCTGCAGGAACTGGATGTATAATACCTCCTCTCCCCACAACAGCTGAAAGTTCTTTCAAGTCTATGTGGTTTTTATTTAGAAAATCAATGACAGTACTTTTTCTAAACTCATACTGGTCAAATATTCTATCGAATTTGGAAAGAAACGATGCATCGTGAGTTATACTCTCCTTTAGAACCTCCCTCTCGTCCTCAAAAAAACCAACTTTTGTACTGGTTGAACCAGGATTAATAACAAGTATTTTATACACCTTCTACCTCCCTTTGTTTTAATAATTCTCTTGCATGATTTATTGCTGTATCTGTGATTTTCAAACCACCAATCATTCTTGCTATTTCATAAACCCTCTCATCATCTTTAATTCTTCTGGCAGTAAGGTAGGTTTTACCCTCGGAGAAGTTCTTTGATAGAACAATATGAATCTCACCAAGGGAAGCAATCTGGGGAAGATGAGTTATAACTATAGTCTGTAGATTCTTAGATAGATTGAGAAGCTTTCTTCCAACCATCTCTCCCACCCTCCCTCCAATTCCCTGATCTATCTCATCAAAAACTATACAGGGTATCTCTTCTTCACTGGCAAAAATTGTTCTTATTGCGAGCATTATCCTTGATAATTCACCCCCTGACGCAATCTTATTTAATGGCTTCTCACTTTCACCTGGATTTGGTGCTATATAAAACTCTACCATTTCAAATCCCCAGTTGTAAGGTTCAAGTTTCTTTCCATCAAAAGGCAAACCATCTTCACTTTCTTTCTCCAAAAATTTTATATACACCTTTGCCTTATCCATTGCAAGATCAGAAAGTTCCTTCTCTATCCTTTCTTCAAGGATTCTAGCATTTTCCTTCCTCTTCTCTCTTAGAAATTTTCCTATTGATACAAGTCTATCCTCAAGCTCCTTCTTTTCTCTCTCAAGGGTCTCAAGTTTGTATGTTCTATTCTCCAATTCTGAAAGTTCATCTTTTGAAGTCTCAAGGAAATTTAGAATGTCTTTTGTGGTTTTACCATACTTTCTTTTAAGCTCATCATATGTTGAAAGCCTTTCCTCCATACTCTCTAACTCATTTGGATCAAATTCTATCTCCTCTTTCCTTTTTTTGATAGAATCCACAACATCTAATAACTTTGACTCAACTTCTTCAAGGATAGGTAAAAATTCCTCTGTTTTCTTATCAACATCCTGAATCTCACCAAGGAGCTTCTCTGAAAGAGATACCGATTCAACTGCGCTTCCTTCTTTTCCTTGAAGCAGAGAGAACACATTCTGATAGATCTCTTTAAGTTTTGACACATTCCTTAGTATGCGGCTTCTTTCTAATAGCTCTTCTTCTTCTGATTCACTTATTCCTGCTTTTTCAATCTCCTCTATAATAAATCTTAGATAATCTTTTCTTCTTTCAACTTCCTCCTGAGTGGTTTTAATTTTTTCAATCTCTTTTTTTATATTTTTGTATCTTAAAAGAATTCTTGCAAATTCCTCTCTTTTCTTTAAAAATTCCTCTCCTATAAATCTATCAAGTAATTCCAAGTGTTTGGCCCTATTCAAGAGAGATTGAGGTTCATGCTGACCATGAATATCTATAAGGATTTCGCCAATCTCTCTATACAGAGAATATGGAACCACCATACCATTTATTCTAAATTTTTGTCTCCCCTCTTTTGGAATTTCTCTCTGAAAGAATAATACTTCATCTGAAATGCCCATTTCTTTAAGTTTACTAAGGGCTCTCCTGTTACGAGAAATGTCGAATGTGGCTGATAAAAGAATTTTATCAGCTCCCTCCCTTAACATCTCCTTTGAGAATTTATTTCCTAAAGTAACACCCAGTGCTGTTATTAAAATTGACTTCCCGGAACCTGTCTCTCCAGTTATTACATTTAAACCCTGTCCAAATTCTACAGATAGATCTTCAATAATCGCAAAATTTCGTACATTAAGATTTATTAACATCCATATATATTTTATCAAAAAACAAACAATTTAAAATAGAA
>CAZNRO010000068.1:0-5150 GCA_964575745.1 uncultured Caldisericota bacterium
CCGAATTTTTCTTTTGCATCAATTAACCTTGTTTTTTGTTCTTCAAGTATCTTAAATAAAATATCTGGTGTGTCGGGAACTCTCTTTTTATAGATTTCAACTATTCTATCTATTTTCCTTAAATTCTCTGGAATCCTCATTGTGAATTGCTTTATATAATCATCTTTGGAGTAATCTTTATTTAAGACTTCTTTAAAGAGTTTCTTTAAATCTCCATACAATGGAATTATTCCTGTGGGGGTTTTGATACCAGAAACATCATTATGGATCCTTAATTCCATCCACTTCAACCACACCTTTTTATCCAGAATGTCGTTGAGACATTTTCCCTGCTCATCTCTAAGGAAGTAATTTACACCAAAGATTTTTGGTTTTTTCTTTAGATTCTTACCAAAATTTAGATTATGCTCTATGTATCTTCCTATTGGGATTGAGAGAAAATCAAGAATTGCCATAGGCTGGAACTTCCTAACTCCTTCTTTTCCAAGAGTTGCTGCTGTAGTTTCAGATTCAAGAGAAGCTCCCTTCGTTATTATTCCATGAACCCAATCAAAACTTTCTTCCACAGGAACGCTTGTATCAGGGTCTCTTCCACCATATATAATTCCTCCCACAGGTATACCATCAGGGTCGTTGTATCTTGGGTCAAGATTTTCAAGGAGAGATAACTCCAACGTACATCTTGCATTTTTGTGAGAAGGAGGTATTTCATTACCATTCTTATCCCTTTTACCCAAAAACCACTCTCCTGAATGATTTCTTCCTCTCTCTGGAATTTTTTCGTCCTTTCCATTCCAAAAGACATCTCCATCTTCAGTAAGTAAAACATTTGAAAAGATTATTTCTCCTGGTGAATTTAGTGCCTTCCATAGAAGTGGATTTGTCTTTTCATTTATCCCACCTATTATTCCAAATATGCCTTTTTCAGTATTTACAGCTCTTGCCTCTCCATCTATATTTCTTATCATTGCGATATCATCTCCGACAATTTTCTCTCCTATTACCATAGCTGTAGAGGTTTTTCCACACATTGATGGATAGGCACCAAGAAGATAGGTAATTCTACCACCTGGACCACCCACTCCCATAACAAACATGTGTTCTGTAAGCCATCCTTCATTAGCACCTTTGTTTATGGCTAATCTAAAAGCTGGTTTTTTAAGTCCAATTGTATTTCCACCATACTGAGTGTTAACACTATAAACTATGTTTTCTTCTGTATCAATGTATATTCTTCTCTTCTCTATATTTTTACTCACAAAGTTCTCATCAAGTTCTCCTTCTGAATGAACAAATCTAAAGAAATCAGCATCTTCACCAAGTTTTACAAACTCTTCATATGCTGTTCTGTAGAGGATTTGTTCACTATGAGCGACATAGGGAGAGTCTGTTATTTGAACGCATGGAACTGTAAACTTTGAATTTGTTGGACCAAGAGAAAGAAAGAGAATATACATCTCATGACCTTTCATTATGTTCTCCATAATCTCATGGATTTCTTCTTCGCCTGTATTTCTGTCAATTTGATTTATATTTGGACCAAGATCTACACCCTTACTCACAAGGAACTTTGTGTTTTTCTTATCCCTTGCCTGATCATAGTAACCGTCAAAGTGTAAAGTATGCCCAGGAATCTTTAGAGGAATTTCTTCATTTCGTTCTATTGCCCTTTTTCTTATGTAGTCTCTGTCTAATTCTGAGTCTGAACAGACAAATATGCTACTCGGATTCATTAATTCGATATAGGTTACCACAAAATCATAGAGTTTCTTGTTCTTTATTTTCCTTAGCTTCTTATAATTTTCCTCCCCCAGCCTACCTCTTATAGATGATAAAATATCGTCTCCCATAATTTATCCTCCTTTGACCGTCAATTAAATAATAGCAAAAACTTTTTAAAGGTAAAAATGTGTTGAAAGTTCACTTAAAATTTTTTAAAATTCTTAAAAAATGGAAAATAAAAATCACTCAGAGGTAAACATTAATCATAAAAGAGAAAGTGAAGAGAAATTTAAAAGTCTCTTTTATAGTCTTCCTGAAGCAGTGGTGTATGTGGATGATAAAGGTAAGATTATAGACATAAATCCAAAGTTTACAGAGTTATTTGGCTATACTCTTGAAGAGATTAAGGGAAAAGATATAGATGAAGGTTTCCTCCATCCAGACTATCTTATTGAAGAGGGAAGGAGACTTACACAGAGATCTCTTAAAGAAGCCTATTTAAGTCATGAAACAGTAAGAAAGAGGAAAGATGGGAAATTAATTCATGTGAATATCTTAGCACGTCCTGTAAAAGTGAGAAACAAAGTAAAAGGTGTGTTAGTTATATATCAGGACATATCAGAGAGAAAAAAGATGGAGGAGGATATAAAATATAAAGCCACTCATGACAGCCTTACAGATCTTGCAAATAGAAATCTATTAAAATATATATTTGATTTAGAATCTGCAAGGGCAAAGAGGGAGAGGAAGAAATTAGCTTTAGTTCTTATTGATTTGTACAATTTTAAAGATATAAATGATAGATTTGGTCATGATGTAGGTGATATAATACTGAAAGGGGTAGCCAAAAGATTTACAGACATCTTTAGAAAATCTGACATTATATTTAGAATCGGAGGAGATGAATTTGTAATTTTACTAACAGATATTAAGAAAAATGGTGATCTCAACAGAATTGTCCTAAGGATTGTGGATTCTTTCAAAGATCCTATAAAATATAAATCAATGAAATTTAAAGTGGGATTGAATATTGGTATAGCCATGTTTCCTGATGATGGTGAAGATTTAGATACTCTCTTAAAGAAGGCAGATATAGCTATGTATACAGCAAAAGACCTCGGTCCTAACTCTATTAGATATTTTAACGAGAATCTCATGAAAAGATGGGTTGAGGAGAAGAATCAATTAAGGAGAAGAGAATTAAGATATAGAACAATCTTTGAAAATTCTCCTTTTGGAGTTGCTTTGATAGATAAAAATGGAGAAATATTAAATGTAAATCAAAAATTCCTTAAGATTATAGGTCGTAAAAGGGGAAATCTAATAAGTAAAAATATAACTGATATATTCCCATGTAATGAAATTGATTCTGTATCCATTCATCTTGATGAATTAAAATATAAGGCAAAGTTTGAATGTGAAACATACATAGAAAGAAATGGAGAGAAAATATTTTTAAATGTTTATATTTCACCCATATTAAATCCATATGAGGAAACTGAGGTTGAATATCTCATACTGATGGTAGAGGATATCACAGATAAGAAAAGGTTAGAGGAAGAGTTAAAACTTAGTTTGAAAAAATTTAGGAACCTTTTTGAGAATGCACCTTTGGGAATAAATTTAACAGATAAGAGGGGAATGTTTCTTGATGTTAATCCTCAATGGGAGAGGATACTTGGATACAAGAAAGAGGAAGTTGTTGGAAAGAAAACATGGATGGATATTACTCACCCAGAAGATCTTAAAAGAGATATTCCTATATATCAGAAATACCTTAAAGAAATTAAAGATGGGAAAACATTTACAAAATTTATTACTGAGAAACGTCTTATAAGAAAAAATGGAACTTTATTCTGGGCAAGAGTTACAGTATCTCCAGCCTTTAATGAAAAAGGAAACTTTCTATTTGAAGTTGCAACAATAGAGGATATATCATTAAAGAAAGAAAAGGAGGTTGAACGAGAGGTATTATTTAAGAAACTTGAAGAGAAAAAAACATTTTCAGATACATTAAGAGATATAACTTTAAGACTTACATCTAAGACAGATTTAAATGAATTATTCAAAGAGATACTAATTCAGGCAAAAAGACTTGTTCCTTTTGTATCAGGCAACATATCTTTAGTTGAGGATGGTGAAATAGTTGTTGTGGCTTCAACAGGTTATGAAAAATATGGTATAGAAAAATTCGTTCCAAATCTAAGAATACCTATAGATAAGTATCCAACTGATGAGAAAATTCTTGAAACTAAAGAACCTCTTGTTATTTCTGATACATCAAAACACCCCGACTGGATAACATATAAGGAAACTGAATGGATTAAATCTCATGTAGCCATTCCAATAATTTTAGAGGGAAGAGTAATTGGATTTTTCAAGATAGATAGTGACAGAGTAAATACTTTTACCAAAGAGAATGCAGATAGACTTCTCCCATTTGCAAATACCGTTGCTATAGCCTTAAGAAATGCAAGACTTCTAGAAGAGAAGAGTAAAGAAATTAAAGAGAGAATAAGAACTGAAACTCAGCTTAAAGAAAGTTATAAAAGAATTGAGAAGATAATGAAACAAGCCATCGATGTCGTTGTAAAAATTATAGAATTTAAAGATCCGTATACAGCAGGTCATCAAAAAAAAGTTTCAAATTTAGCTGTGGAGATTGCAAAGAAGATGGGACTTTCTAAAGTGGAGATTGAAGCTATAAGAATTGCTTCTCTGATTCACGATATAGGAAAAGTATTTATTCCTTCAGAAATTTTGATGAAACCTGGGAGCTTAACCAATTTAGAGTTCGAACTTATAAAAGCACATCCTAAGTTAGGTCACGATCTTATAAAGAATGTAGAGTCTCCATACCCTATACACGAGATTATACTTGAGCATCATGAAAGATTAAATGGTTCTGGTTATCCAAGGGGTTTGAAAGGAGATGAAATTATGATAGAAGCGAGAATACTTGCAGTTGCTGATGTTATTGAAGCTATGACATCTCATAGACCCTACAGACCTGCTCTTGGTATAGATAAAGTTCTTGAGGAAATAAAAAAGAATAAGGGTATACTATATGACCCAAAGGTGGTTGAAGTCTGTGTGAGACTTTTTGAGAAAGGATTTAGATTTGAATAGGTGTTAGAATTTGTTATAATATATTTGGGTGCGGGGTCGAGGGGAGCCCGACCTTAGGGTAAATGGAGGAAGCAAAGAAAATAGCGACCATCCGCACCCAATTTTATTTTGTGTAAAAATTCTTAATGGTTTTAAACTCAGACAGGATTTATTAATTTATATCTTTCTTTCACATATGCAAAATCATCTCTTAAACTTTTCATTGCTTTAGGAATATGATTCATTATATCTCTTGCAGTAATTCCATCCTCTCCTATAATTTCTCCTGCAAGATCACCAGAAAATCCATGAACAAACAC
>CAZNRO010000069.1:0-4929 GCA_964575745.1 uncultured Caldisericota bacterium
AGTTATACAATTTCTATCTCTACATGCTCCTCCTCATCTGTAACATCTATTATTTTCCCTTTAAATTCTGGATCTTTCAAGGCTTCATTAAGTTCGTTTAAATCCACAGGTATCTCTTTTCCTTCCACAGTTAATTTCTTATGACCTATTTTCTGTGCAAGAGAGAGTCCCCACTTTACAAGAGAGAAGGGAAGAGTGACATTTACTGTTGGTTTACCCTGCTTTGTTACCCTTATCTTAAGAAATTTCTTTTTTGAAGGAATCACCTTCTCTTCCTTTTCAGTTTCCTTTAATGCCTCAATTAGCTCAACAGCCTCATCCTTTGTGAGCTTTCCTTCCTCAACCATCCTTAAAATCTTTAAAATTTCTTCCTTCATTTTATCCTCCTTTCTTTAAAAGTTTTTTTGCCTCTTCAGGGGAGATTTCCCTTTTATCAAGTTTCTCCAATATTTCTTTCACATTCACCCTCTGTTCCTCCTCTTCCTCTACAGGAGTAATTCCCAGGGATTTTAATACATTGTTTAATCTGTTTCTTACTGTTGGATAGGAAATTCCAAGGATTCTTTCCACCTCCTTTATGTTTCCCCTTGCCTTAAGAAACACAAGGAGAAAATTCACCTCTTCATCTTTTAAATATGTAAAGGGATTTGTTAAAAATTCACCCTCCACGCTGATACCACATGTAGGGCATTTCAATCTCTCTACAACCATCTCCTCTCCACATACAGGACATCTCGGTAGACCTTTAATAATTTTCATCACCTCCTTAATCTTTTTAATGTATTATATTAAATATTTTAATTTTGTCAAGTAAATATTTAAATCATTTTGATACAATTGTCAAGTTTTGATAAAATTATTCTGAAAAATACTTACATTAAGGAGGATTCTATGTCTTTACTTGTAAAAAACGCAAAGGTTAGAGGGTGGAAGGAAAATGTAGATCTATTTATCAAAGACGGAAAATTTGTAAACATCGGGAAGAGTCTTAATGTCAAAGCAGATGAAGTCATTGATGCAGATGGGAATCTTGTAACCCCAACCTTTGTTGATACACATCTTCATATAGATAAGGCCTTTACGGCTCTCTCTGGAAGGTTTGGAAGGGAGGAGACCCTTGAAGAATCAATAAAGATAATGCATGAGATTAAGAGAAACTATACAAAGGAGGATGTTAAAGAGAGAGCAGTAAGAGCAATAAGAGATTCTGTAAAATATGGAGTGACAAAGATAAGAGGGCATGTGGATATAGATACCTATTGTGGTTTAACCGCTCTTGAGGGGTGCCTTCTTGCAAAGGAGGAGACAAAGGATATTGCAGATGTTCAGCTTGT
Source organism: uncultured Caldisericota bacterium (assembly GCA_964575745.1). Classification (GTDB taxonomy): domain Bacteria; phylum Caldisericota; class Caldisericia; order B22-G15; family B22-G15; genus B22-G15. The sequence goes on from CAZNRO010000069.1 coordinate 1,335, forward strand.
TGCCTTTGCTCAGGAGGGAATATTCAGAGACAAAGGCACAGAGAAACTCATGTATGAGGCTATGAAGATGGGGGCAGATGTTGTTGGAGGAATGCCTGCCGCAGAGTGGATATCCTCTGAATCCATAAGGCATGTTGATTTTGTTTTTGAGCTGGCAGAAAAGTTTGACGCCGATATTGATATGCACATGGATCAAACAAAGGATCCTTTTGCACAGTCTCTTGAATATACAGCGTTTAGAAGCATACAGGAAGGCTATCAGGGAAGAGTTACAGGAGGACACTGCACATCCCTTGCATACCAGAACGATGCCCACGCAAAGAAGGTGATAGAACTACTTAAGCTTGCTGATTTCAATGTGTGTGTTAATCCTCAGGTGCTTGCCATAATGGGAGTTGATCCTGAGCCGAGAACAAGGGGAGTTACAAGGGTTAGAGAGCTTGTGGAGGCAGGTGTCAATGTTGCCACTGCACAGGATACGATATGTGATGGGTTCCACTTATTTGGAACAGGAGATCCCCTTGATTATGGGCTTCTCATGGCCTATGTAGCTCAGTATAACTCCACAGATAAGGTTGGAATTATCTTTGATATGATAACGAAAAATTCTGCAAAAATTATGAGACTCAACGACTATGGAATAAAAGAAGGAAACACTGCAGACTTCAACATAATCTTTGCCAAGACAGAGCCAGAAGCTTTAAGAACAAGACCAGGAAGACTCGTCTTTAAGAAAGGAAAACTCATAGCAAAGCTTGAGAAGAAAGGTAGAATCCTTTAAGTTATGAGCGATGTTTGTCTTATAACAGGTGCATCGTCTGGAATTGGAAAGAGTATTTCAGAGAAGCTCATAAACAATGACTATATAGTCTATGCAGTGGCAAGAAGAGTTGAGAGACTAAAAGAGCTTGAATCTCTTGGAGCAAAAACATTGTTTCTTGACCTAAGGGATGAATCCTCAATAAAATCTGTCGTTGATAGGATAGTCTCGGATGTAGGAAGAATAGATATTCTTATCAATAATGCAGGTGTTGGACTTCTTGCTCCAGTATCAGAAACACCTATTGAAAAGGTAAGGGAGGAGTTTGAGGTAAATTTCTTTGGTCCCTTAAAATTAACACAGATGGTTCTTCCACACATGATTAAGAGGAAAAGAGGGAAAATCATAAATATTTCATCAGTTAGTGCAAAGGTGAGTATCCTCATGTATGGATGGTACAGTGCATCAAAAGCGGCAATGGAGATGGTTTCAGATGCTTTAAGGATGGAGGTTAAACCATTTGGGATTGATGTTATTGTTGTTGAGCCGGGTTCTGTTAAATCTGAGTGGTACAAAAATGCCACCCGATATCTTGATAAGATAACAAGAGGGACCTATTATGAGAATGTAGCGAATCACATAATTGAAAATATGGTTAAAAGGCAGAGGGGGAGAGTTCCTTCCCCCGATGTTGTTTCAAATGCTATCTTAAAAATAGTGAAGGCAAAGAATCCAAAGCATAGATACATCTTAACAAGTGAGGCAAAACTTATCCTCTTCTTAAAATGGATTCTACCTGAACAAATATTTTACTGGATTCTCAACAACCACTTTAAAAACAAGTGGCGAAGTCCTTAAGAACCAGTATAAATGTGAGTCTTACTTACTCGTTTTACTCTCTTCTTTGTAGCCTTTTCTTATAATTTTTGTATAAAAACACCCCCAATACTGGAAGGGCTGCATTAATCCCCAATCCTATCCACATGTGTAGATTTAAGAATATATTATTGATAATGCCAGCATTTTTTAAATAAATAATTGACCATAATCCTACTGGAATATTCAGAAATAAACTTACTACCAGTCCCGGATTGTAAATTTTCTTTGCCTTAATTGCCAACACTATATGCGCAACTCCAGCAAATAATGAGAAATAAGGAATCCATAAACCATATTGATAGTTAATGATTGATAGTAAAGCAAAAAACGGTAAAATAATCCATACCAAAGGAATATTTACGAAAAAGATGAAATTTTCACTTAATAGCGTATCTTCTTTTTTTAAGTTGAAAATCTTCGTGGTAAAAAATTCAGGGAAACCTCCGGGAAACACGTATTCTTCTGTTTGATGCAACATATACAATGGAGTGTGAAGTAGCAGAACAAATATTATAAAATCATATTTTCTTACAATTACAAACAGAATGGCAAATAGAAAAATTGAGAGAACAAGACCCACTTTTGCCCATTCTTTCTTCAGCCATTTGTAATATTCATTGATAGTCATTTTTTCTTACCTCCAAAGTATCCTTAGTTTTTCTTCTATTGCACATAGTTTTCATTCTCAGTTTTTATAACCCAAGTAATTATTCCACATAGTACCATCAATAGCGGTGGCCCAAGAATTTGCAACCAATCCATTTTATTCCTCCTTTTCCCAGTGAGTGAGCCTTAATTTATTTTATCACTTTTAAATTAAATCTTAAGGGAGAATTTAATATAAAAGTGGTACGCCAGGTGCCTGGCACCCAGAGTTGCAATTTTTATCAATGGCTATTCTGTGGGCTCTACTTGTAGAAAAGTAAGGTTCTGGGTTAAAATAATATGGCTTAATCTTGTATGTAAATTGCTTTAAATAATCTCTCTGAAAGTTCTATTATTTCATCTACCTTTGTAATTTTCTTAACCCAATCCTTTGGTATGGCGCTGTAACCATAGTATATTCCTGCAAGCCCTCCTGCAACAGCTCCTATGGTGTCTGTGTCACCTCCAAGATTTACAGCTGTAAGAACTGCATCCCTAAAAGTTTTTGAGTTTAAAAAACTCCATAAAGCTGCTTCAAGGGTATCAATCACATAACCGGTGGACTTAATCAAGTCAAGGGGTAATTTTCTTATATCTGATTTAAGAATTCTATCAAAATGTCTTAACTCATGAAGGTAAGGTTCTCTTGAATAGTAATCTAAACTGATTTCCTTTGCTTTCTCATAGGCAACTTCCGGAGAATTCCCTTTCAGTAGATTTACGGCAATTTGAATATAAATTCCACATGCCATCTGGGAACGCAGGTGTCCATGTGTAAGGCGGGATACTTTGTGACTTTTTTCAAATTGCTCCTCTTTGTTCATTTTTTCTACATAGAATGATAGTGGAAGAATTCTCATTAAAGAGCCATTGCCATTACTGAATTCATCTTTTGGGCCAGCATCTAAGGGGTCTATCCCACTCTTCAGACGAGAAATGGCAATATAGGTTGTATTTCCAACATCAAAGGTTTCACCGTATGGAGTCCAGTATCCCTCAAAAAGCCATTTAATAAATTTATCAGCAATATCAAGGATATTAAAACCTTTGCATAGAGATTCTGCAAGACAGAGAGTTAGCGAGCTATCATCTGACCATGTTCCAGGTGGCTGATTATAGGTTCCATATCCAACCATATCCTTTATAGGGTTCAACCTTAGTTTGTCCCTTGACACAAACTCCACAGGTACACCGAGGGCATCTCCAACACATACCCCAACTAACCCACCAATAACTTTATCTTTCTTCATGCTTTACTCCTCAGAGTCAATTTTAAAACCCAAAGCATTCTAAATCAAATTTATTTTAAAT
>CAZNRO010000070.1:0-4595 GCA_964575745.1 uncultured Caldisericota bacterium
TGGCAATTTCTGCTCCCCATCCAGCTCTCTTCCAGGTTTCATGAACAACCACAAGGTGGTTTGTTTTCTTTACAGATTCAATAACTTTCTCTTTGTCCCAGGGAACCAATGTTCTTAAATCAATCACTTCAACGCTTATCCCTTCTTTTTCCAATTCGTTAGCTGCCTTTAATGATTCATGTACCATTCTTGACATAGTTACAACTGTTACATCTTTCCCTTCCCTTTTAATATCAGCAACTCCAAATGGAATTAAGTACTCCTCCTCTGGAACAGGTCCTTTTATTTTGTAAAGTCTTTTATGCTCAAAACATATAACAGGGTCATCACTTCTTAATGCAGTTTTCATCAAGCCTTTCATATCATAAGGAGTGGAAGGAATTATAATTTTTATCCCTGGTATGTGCATGAATATTGTCTCTATTGATTCTGAATGTTGAGCTGCTGCTGACTGAGCTACACCATCTGGGCCTCTTAAAACAAGGTGAAGTTTTCCCTGCCCTCCTGTCATGTATCTTATCTTCTCAATTTGCAAAGTTATTGATTGTATTCCTGTAAAGAGAAAATCTGCAAAGTGAAATTCAACGACGGGCCGCATTCCTACAAGAGCAGCGCCTAAAGCTGAACCATAGATTGCTTCTTCAGATATTGGCGTATCAAATATTCTGTCAGGAAATTTACCTAAAAGCGATTTATAGGCACCAAATATACCTCCTTGTTTTGCAATATCCTCCCCATAGGTGAATATGGTAGGATCCCTTTCCATCTCTTCAAGAATTGCTTCACCTAATGCTTCTGAGAAAGTTATTTCCCTCATTTCTACCTCCATTAATAGTCATAACCAGTGTCATCAACAAATAGATCTGTTAGTGAATCTTCTGGTCTAGGCATAGGACTTCCTTCAGCAAATTTTACTGCTTCGTCTATTTCTCTCTCGGATTCATTCCATATAGAGTCTTTCAGATTTTTGTTTAGGATTTTCATCTCGAAAAGCTTTTTTTCAAATCTTCCTATGGGATCTTTAGGTAAGAATTTTTCTACCTCTTCCCTCTTTCTATATAATTCAGGATCTCCGACAAAGTGTCCTTTCAGTCTATAGGTTTTAGCTTCAATCAGAGAAGGACCTCCTCCCTCTCTTGCTCTCCTTATAGCCTCTTTAGCAGTTTCATATACACCTATAATGTCATTTCCGTCAACAGTAACACCTGGTATTCCATAACTAACAGCTCTGTCAGAGATGTTCTCAACAGATGTTGTTTCTTCTACCCTTGCTGTGGAAGCAAATCTGTTATTTTCATTAATAAATACAACAGGAAGTTTATAAATTGATGCGAAATTTAAACTTTCATGAAATGCACCTGTATTTGAGGCTCCATCCCCAAAAAAGGCAACAACAACTTGGTTGCTTTTCTTGATTTTTATCCCCATTCCTGCACCCACAGCTATTGGTAACCCACCACCAACAACTCCATTGGCACCCAAAACACCTATTTCAAAACTTGCTATGTGCATAGAACCACCTTTTCCCTTGCAGTAACCCGTAACTTTACCATAGAGTTCAGCCATCATTCTTTTTGTATCCCCGCCTTTAGCAATCATGTGTCCGTGTCCCCTGTGTGTGCTTGTGATAAAGTCATCTTTTCTTAAATTTGCCATTACACCTGTAGCAATAGCTTCTTCTCCAATGTATAGATGGATGAATCCAGGAAGTTTGCCCTCTAAAAACAATTTCTCTGCCCTTAACTCAAAATTCCTTATTCGAACCATAGTTCTGTACAAATTTAGCAGGAAGTCTTTTGAGTATTCCATGAAAACCTCCTCTTTCTTTTCTATCTAAAACATGCAAATTTTATGCCAATGTGGATAAAAGCTTTTGTATGCATATTTAAAATATGAGTGGAAAGAGAATTAAGATTCATTTTTACAAATATTTGTAAAATATCTTAACAAGTGTTAGGAAACACAATAAAAAACCCGTTTCATTAGTGTAAAAAATATTTACATTAGATTTTGATATTCCATTTAGAGATGAGTCTATACACAGTAGGTCTTGAAACTCGTAGAATCCTTGCTGTTTTAGAGATATTCCAGTTTGTTTCTCTTAATGCCCTTAAAAGTGTTGCTTTCTTTACCTCTTCTATTGATTGAACATCTGCTTTTGATGTGAGCACTTCTTCAGGTAAATATCTTTCATCAAGAACATCTCCTTCACATATATTCAATGCTCTCTCAATTATGTTTTCCAGCTCTCTTACATTACCAGGAAAGTTATACTTTAAGAGTGGTTTTAGGAATGAGTCATCTATTTTAATTTTTCTCTTTTGGAGTTTTTCAGAAAGTTTTCCTACAAAATGTTCCACAAGGAGAGGTATATCTTCCTTCCTCTCCCTCAAAGGAGGTATCTTTATCTGAATAACATTTAGCCTATGATAGAGATCTTTTCTAAATTTTCCTTTCTCTACCTCAGAAGTTAAATCCCTATTAGAAGCAGCAATAACTCTTACATCTACATCTATTGATCTAACTCCTCCAATTCTTGTTACACTTCTATCCTGTAGTACTCGCAGGAGTTTAGACTGGAGACCTACAGGCATCTCTCCTATTTCATCAAGGAAAACGGTTCCTCCATCTGCAAGCTCAAATTTTCCTGGTCTTCCATTCTTATCTGCTCCTGTGAAACTTCCGGGTTCGTATCCAAAAAATTCACTTTCTGCAAGCTCTCTTGGAATTGCACCACAGTTTATAACAACAAACGGCCCCTTTCTTCTCATCCCTTCATAATGAATTGCCTGTGCAAACATTTCTTTACCTGTTCCTGTTTCTCCAAGAATGAGTACATTAGAGTTAGATCTTGATGCAATTTTTGCTATTCTTATAGCTTCTCTAAGCATGCTACTCTTGCCCACAATATCTGAAAATCTGAATTTTGCTTTCGCTCCTATGTAAGATGTTACAAATTTCCTAACTCTACTTATTTCTCTAAAGAAATCGACTACACCCACAAATTTTCCTCTTTCATCCCTTACGACGACTGCTGTTTTTATAAAATGTAGGGTTCCCATAGATGGACTATTTATGATAAATTCTCTATCTACATAACCTTTGTGGGTTTTATAAACCGATAGAATTACAGGAGTAAAATCAACCACATCGCCTACAAAGTTACCTACAGCTTTATCAGGATCTATACGTAAGATATCTGCAGCCCTCTCATTCATGTATAGAATCTTTGCGTTCTCATCAAGACACAAAACTCCATCCTTTATTCCTTCACTTATAATATCAAGATATTTTTTTGAAAGCTTTAAATTTTCTGTGGTTTCTCTCCACATAACCTCCTTTTCTACTGCTTCTGCAAGGGAAGAAACTAAAGCCAATGCATAATCAGGATAATCATCTACCTTTGATGAAAGGGAAATCACACCATATATACTTCCCTTTAAATTGTGAACTGGAGCTGCAGCACATGCCCATTGTTTTAATTCATTTAAATAATGTTCCTCTCCAACTACTTCTATAGCTGTATCATGGTTAATTGAAAGGTTTATAGCAGTTGTTCCAAAGAAGTCTTTCTTTACAACGACACCTTCTCTTAAAATTTTTTCGCCACCATTATGAGGTAAAACCTCAAGGACAACACTGTCAGAATCCACAAAAGAGATGTACAAGTTTTTCCTATTTAATTTTGAAAGAAAATTTTTCATTAAAGAGATAACGGACGAAAGCCATATTCTATTTTTAGCCCTTCTTTCAGTTAACTCCTCTGGGGAAACTTTTGAAATCTTTAGCCTTTTTACACCTCTTGCCTCCATTTCCCTCCAGGAATCCATTATCTCTCTCTTTTTAATCATGATTTCTCAGTCCCTCCTAATCTATTTCGTTAACATAACTAATTTTAAGATAGCGAATAAAATTTTCAAGTATTCTTCTTTTTAGTTCATCCATTGTTAAAGACTTTAAATCTGTCAAATTTATGACCTTACTTCTTACGCTTTTAACAACATTCCTTATATTTTTTGGATACTCTTCTTTCCATTTTATGACATTCTTTAATACTCTAATATCAGTGTTCACGGGAATAGATGCATGATAAAGGAATATATTTCCTTTAATAGCCATTGCAGAACCCAATATCTTTTTTTCTTCCACAAAGATGGAATTTCTCACTCCAATGCGAGCATTTATACCAAAACTCTTTATGCTCTCTAAAATTATTTCTGTGATTCCCCTTCCCTCTTCATAAAAATATTTTGAGAATAGATAAAAATTTTTACTTTTGCAAAAAGTTATATTTAGAGTTCCTTCATCATGATAAACTGTTCCACCGCCTGTAAATCTTCTTATAATTGGTATATTTTTACTTTTAATATAGTCTATATTTACTTCATACTCCTCCTTCTGAAATTTGCCTATAACAACGCACGGACTGTTTCTCCAAAAGCGTAGTACAAATGTATCATCATCGCACATCTTAAGAAGTTCCCTTTCCTTTTCAAAGTTTTTGTAAACGTCAAGGGAATTTGAATTTATTAGAATCAGCTTATTTTTTCTTTGAGTGGGGATGGAAGTTTTCATATATCCTCTTTAAATTCTCC
>CAZNRO010000071.1:0-4558 GCA_964575745.1 uncultured Caldisericota bacterium
GCATATTTCAAAACATCATCTGTAACCTGAAAATTCTTTCCCTGAACCACTAACTTCATCTCAAACCTCCTTTTTTCTAACGTTTTTCGCTCTAAAGCCCTTATCTGTCTCTTCTATGTCGAATTCCACAATTTCTCCAGTCTTAAGAGCTCTAAAACCTTCACCAACAATATCCTTATAATGAACAAAAATATCTTTACCTTCAAATTCTATAAATCCATATCCCTTCTGAGGATCAAACCACTTTACCTTTCCTTCCATCAAATTAAGTATAAATTATAACATATTTATAGTCAAACAGTGTCGCACTTAGATAAACTTTTTGTGATTTTAGAAATAATTTTTATGTTAAACTTAGATTGGAAACAAAAAGAAGTGTTTTTCTTCTAAATTGAAGAAGGAGGAAAGTGGATGAAAAAAATCTTAACTTTATTAATCTTGTTTTCTCTGTTGCCACTTGGCGTGGCATGGAGAAGCGGGAATCCAAGAATCTACATTGAGCCAGATACCATGACAGTAGTTTCTGGAACCAACGTGAGTTTTGAGATTAGAGTTTCAGATGTAACTGATCTGTATGGAGTTGCTTTTGATATATCCATGCCATTAAATGAACTTTCGGTTAAGCAATCTGGTATAGAAAAGTCAACAGATAAAGAGAAAAATTTCCTTGAGAGAGACAAGAGAAGTATTGTTGTGCTCTCCAGAGTTAAAAAGAATGAGAATAGAATAATTGTGGGAATATCAAGGATAGGACAGGTTGAGGGTGTCTCAGGTTCAGGGCTTCTCCTTAAGGTAAACTTTGTAGGAGGAAATACGGGTATATACGATGTGAAACTTCAAAATATCACCCTTTTTGATTCAAAGATGAGACAGATGAATATAGACACCCAAGCTACAACATTAAGGGTTACTGTAGTACCGCAGGATAAAAATCCTCCTACAGTAGAATTTACAACGACACCTCCTCCAGAGACAAATAAAACATTGAGTATTCAGTTTGAATGGGAAGGTAGTGATGATAAAACTCTACCAGAAAATCTGCTTTACTCCTATAAACTTGATGAAGAGGAGTGGAGTGAATGGAAACACACTACAAGCTATGTTACACCGAATCTTAAAGAGGGAAGTCACACTTTCTCTGTAAAGGCAAAAGATGAAGCGGGCAACGAATCAGAGGTTTTAATATACACCTTTATAGTTGACATAACCCCTCCAGAGCTTGAGGTAACTTCGCCTCAAGACGGAACACAGGCTAAAGATAAACTCATAGACATAACAGGAAAAACTGAACCAAACATCAAGGTGGATGTAAACGGCATAATAGTAAATTCTGACTCCCAAGGAAACTTTACTGCTTCCTATTCCCTGAATGAAGGAGACAACCTTCTAACCATCAAAGCCATCGATAAAGCAGGAAACGAGACTGTAAAGAAGATTCATGTGATATATAAACCAAGAACAATAATAAGGCTTCAGATTGGTAATCTTATGGCTGTGGTAAATGACGAAACTGTAATGCTTGATCTTGCTCCTTTTATAGAAAATGGAAGAACACTTGTACCATTAAGATTTGTTGCAGAAACCTTTGGTGCCGATGTAGGATGGGATCCTGTGGAGGAGAGAATAACTATAACTCTTGGTGATAAGGTTGTTGTTCTATGGATCGGAAAGAAAGAGGCTTTAATAGATGGAGAGAGATACTATCTTGACGTACCGCCAAAAGTCATTGAAATCCCAGAAATTGGTGGAGGAAGAACTGTTGTTCCATTAAGATTTGTGTCAGAAGCCTTTGGTGCTAAAGTGGAATGGGATCCAGAATTACAGATAATAACTATAACCTATCCAGGGGATTAATTTGAAAAGGAGGAATCTTATGAGAAATAAAATTTTAATCTTTGCTGTATTAATTTCCCTTGTTTTTGGAGGATTCACATTAATCTCATCAAGGGTAAAAGCAGAAAATACAAGCTGGCCCATGTTTATGCATGACATACAACATACTGGTCTGGCTGATGAAGTTCTGGATCCACATACTCTTCCTCTGAATGCCTATTCCTGGAGATCTCCATTAATTCAGAACTCTAAATCCTCACCTGTTGTTGCAGAAGGTAAAGTATTTGTTGGGGATTACTCTGGAAGATTGTATGCTTTCAGTGCTGAAGATGGCACAAAGATATGGGACTTCACCACAGAGAACTATGTCCTTGGAGCACCATTATACAATGGCGGAAGGATATATTTTGCCTCTGGTGGAGATCCAAACAGACCTACCAAAGTTTACTGCCTTGATGCAAACACTGGAAGTAAAATCTGGGAATTCTCACCTCTTGGACAAGCTCTATCCTCCCCAATCTATGTAAACGGATATATTATTTTTGGAACTGTCGGAAACCCAAGTTATGTTTACGCAGTGGATGCAACAAACGGAAATGAATTCTGGAAGAGAGAAGTAGCATACCACGAGTACTCATCCCCTACAGTGATTGGTGGAACAGTTTATGTATCCACATTCAGTGGACTTATATATGCAATAAATCTTTACGATGGAAATATTCTTTTTACCTATCAGATACCTGGAATAACATCTATGGGAAACGAATCATCTATATCCACAGATGGAACCTATCTATTTGTTACCTCTCTATCCAATCTTCCAGATGTAAAAGGTAAGATTATCGCATTATCTGCCACACTCTCTCCTGTATGGGAATTTTCAGAGAGAGGAAATTTTGTATCTACTCCTGCCGTTGATGATACAGCAATATACGTTGGTGATAGGGAAGGACACTTCTATGCCATAAACAAGACAACTGGGCAAAAGTTGTGGCAGTTTGACGCTGAAGGACCAATTGATGGTTCTGCTGCCATATCTGGTGATTTTGTCTACTTTGCGTCCCGTGATAAGAAAATCTATGCATTAAATAAGGAAACAGGTGAAAAAATATGGGAATATGCAACAGATGGAGAGGTATATTCCTCCCCTGCAATAGCCCAGGGGGGACTATTTATAGCTTCATCTGATCACTATCTGTATGCCTTCTTCCCCACAGCCAATTTCTATCTAAATGTTGAACCAGAGGGAAGAGTTATATATGCAGGGGATAGTACTACGTTCACAATTTCATTTACTCCATATGGAACCTTTGCAGGAGAAGTCACTCTTTCTCTTAAGAATCCACCAAACAACCTAACATATTCATTTTCACCTCAAACTCTTGAGTCAGAAGGAGATACAGCAACCTTAACAGTAACAGCACTTCCTCAGATTGTTCCAAATGTTTACTTCCTTGAGATTGAGGGAAGGAGCGGAAACCTTGTTGCAACAAAAACTGTAACTCTTGATGTGAGACCACAGGTTCAGGGTTCATTTACCTTAACAGCTCAACCTCCTCAGAGAAGTGCATATCAGGGTGAAAGTGCTACATTTATCATAACCATGACAGCTCAAGGGGGATTCAATGTTCCTGTAAACTTAACACTGGTTAATCCTCCACCTAACACTACCTTCTCCTTTTCTCCTGAAGCAATCACTCCTACTGTCTCTTCTGTTTTAACCATCAATGTGGGAGAAAATACTCCGCCTGGTCCATACTCACTCACAGTTGCAGGCTCTGGAGGAGGAAGAAGAGCAGAGGTAAATATACTTCTCACTGTGGTAATAATGCCCACAGGAGATTTTAAAATTGAGGTTGTTCCACCAACCTCACGAACCTTAACACAGGGAGGAAGCGGTTTCTTTACAATAAAAGTTGAGAGAGATGAAATATTCAAAGGAGACGTTAATTTATCTCTTGAAAGTGCAAGTGGTCCTCTGCCAAATGGTATAATCCCGACATTCTCTCCAGCTACAGTTCCATCTTTAGTGGATACAGCCTACCTAAAGATTGAAACCAACTCTTCTCTTCAGCCAAGTACATATATGCTTGTGGTTAAGGGTGAAAGTGAAGGGAAGATCAGAACAGCAAATATTGTTCTTGTAATAATGCCACCTTCCAACACAACTTTAACTTTAATGCCTTCTCTCGTGAATGTTAATGCAGGTGATTCTTTTAGGGTAGATGTAAAGATTACAGGGGTAAGTGATCTTGTATCTTTAAACATGGACATACTTTTTGATCCGAGCATTGTTCAGGTGGATGAAGTAAGAGATGGTGGATTTATGGGTAGTGATGGTATTTCACCTATAATTGCCTACAAAATTCACAATCAGGAAGGATATGTATCTCTTCAGGCGGTAAGACCTGCACTAACCGGTGTTTCAGGTGATGGAATTGTGTTTACCATAATCTTCAGGGCAACAAATCCAGGCAATGGAACCATTCAGGTTGCAAACCTCTCTTTATACAACTCAACACCACTCTATATCTCCTGTCAATCATATGGAAATACGCTTCAAATTGGAGAAGGAACAGGAGTTAAGGGAGATGTAAACGGAGATAAAATTGTTGATGGATACGACCTTGTTTTACTCATGCAGGCCTTTGGTTCAGTCCCGGGAGAAGAAAACTGGAATCCAAATTGTGATTTCAATGGAGACTTAAGGGTTGATGGAATAGAT
>CAZNRO010000072.1:0-4211 GCA_964575745.1 uncultured Caldisericota bacterium
ACCTTCCTATATAAGGGAAAAGGATTATATAAGCTCTCTCTGGAGAGAAGAAAGGGTAAACCTTTCTTTTTTCAAAAAGTTTGGTTTTGAGGAAACAGACATTACCTTATTTGGAACCATAAAATTTATAATGAAGAAACATAGAGAAGACGCTGAACCTCCAGAATTGTTAACCCCTGCCTTAAGTCACATAAAAATGGATGATAAAGTTGTGGTAGAGATAATAAGAGATAATCAATGTCCCTATATTAGAGTCTGGGAAAATAAACTTAAGGATGTACTAAAAGAGTTTGACAATAAAATTCTACTAAAAGAGTATGAGACAAGAAACCGGGATGAGGCATTAAAATTTGGCATGAGCACAGTTTATGTTGATGGAGAGGAACCCTTCTTTGGATCAGTAGATGAAAAAGAGATAAGAGAGAAGATAACAGAATACCTTAAAAGGAAGGGATTAATTTAAAATGGGATAATTATTTTTGACATTCTCTGCACTTAATGGAGACAGTAATCTTCACAACAAAGTTCTTAAAGTGTTAAATGGAAGAAAACGAGATAATAGAGAACATAAAATAATATCAGAGGATTTGACAGAGATCAGAATGTTGACTTAGGTAATTCTTCTATATCGGTTTTCTATAAACATCTTTTCTATTTCCTATTCTTAATATAAGTATTCCCTCAGGAATATGGGTGTAAATAATTCTGTAATTCCCCACAACATACTTGTATAAACCTTTAAATTCTCCTCTCAATTTCTCCCCCTCTTTCCCATCTGCTAACTCCTGGATAGCCTTATAGATTTGTTTTCTAAATTTCTTATCTATTTTTCTTAAATCTTTTTCTGTTGAAGATTTAAAAAAGATGTCATACTTCTTCAACTCTCTTCCTCATCTCTTTGTATGAGATAATTTTGTCGCTTTTATCGTTAAGCCTGTTTATGGCAATTAAATAATCCACATACTCATCCAAGTAGTATTCCAGTGCCTTTCGAATAATATATGATTTATTTCTATCTGTTTCCTTGGATACAATATCTAGCTTCTTTGCAAGATCCTCTGGAATTCTAAAATTAATCACTTTGGACATCTTTAACCTCCTTTGTAGCGTCTGTATTACAAGTATATATGATTATTACATTTTGTCAAGAGCATAACACTCCTTACCAAATCTTGTATGAAACCCGTCATTATTTACACAGGGGAATTCAGATAAAACAGATAGAGCGGAGGATAAATATCCCCACTCAAATAAAATATTCTCTAAAAGGGTAATTGTTTTCTAAAAAGGAGGAACTACCAAAACCTGAACTATAAGCTCCAATAAATTAATAAACTGTATAAAAACAGACGAAAAACTGATGTTTAGAGATCTTTTCCTTGTAAAATCTCCGCCCATTTTTTGAGAGTGTCATAAGAGATATCCGCCAATCCACCTGCTTCTTTTGTGTCCCATACCTCAAATTCTGTCATGCCATACTCTAATCCACGATTAAATACATTTTCAAAGTTAACATTGGGACCCACTGATTGAAAAGCGATGGGGGGACCCAACTCTTTAATTGCAGGATAAATCAGCTCCCCACTCTTTGTTAAAGGTAAATTAAGACCATGATTTGATATTACCGCTCTATTCCCGAATGTTTCTCTGAAATCCTGCATAAGTTTTACAGTGAATTCTCTGTCAAACCCTCTCCCCTCATCTGTTAAACTTAAAATGCTAAAGGGAAAATCTATTGCCGTCAATTTCCATACTTTGTAATCTTCCAGTGCCCTGCGTAGTGCCTGTTTGAATTTTTCGTCAGTAAAGCCTTTTCCTTGAGAAGGGGAAGGGAGAATTTATTTAAAGGTGCAATAAAGGGCTCAGCTGTTAATGAGGCCGCCGTGCTTACACAGACCTCTCTTATCAAAGGATTGGTATCATATTTTTTTGCAAGCTCTGATAATAACATAGTAAATCTATCTCCATATTCTTCTGTCCAGAAAAGCCCTATCTCAACCGTTCCCCTTATTGTTTCTACTTGAATAGGACCTCCGTTTAACTTTTTAACGTAATTAGGAGCCATTTGGCCTCCGAATATTCTAAGTTTTGCCGATAAAGGGTTTTTCGGGTATTCTTTGTTGTATTTTTCTATCTCTTTTAATATTTTCTCAATGGAAGAAAAGTCATAGACGCCTTTTTCAGGCTCAAGGTCTTTCCAGAAAACATTTATAACAACTGCGGAATAGACCTTGGGATGAATCTTTACTTCTCTTAAAGGGTCTGTCCCTTTGAGAATTGACACAGGGCTTCCCATTGCCACAAGTCCGACAATAGGTTGTTTAGCGGTTATATTGTTAATATACAGAGCTTCTCTTGGAGCCTTATGTCCGATTGTATCGGTACAATTCACGGTTAGAGAAAAAACAGAAATCAAAAAAATTATTGAGAATGTAACTATTTTTAAATTAGACTTCATAAAAACTTCTCCTTTTTCTTTTATATCTAAAAGTATAACATACCCTGATTTTTTTGTTGGGAGCTTATTTAATATTTTCTTTCAAAAAGATTTTTTCTGGTAATACTAACGGATTATCTCAAAACAAGGAATTTAATGACCAAACTTAATCTGTTTTAAGAAAACTGATGTTTTGTTTTTAATATTTTTGAAAAGTGATAAAATATGTCTGGTAGATCAAAATGGAAGAGATAATAAAATATCTTAGGAGGATTCGGGAAATGGGCTTTTATAACCCGGTTAATAGAATGGAATATGGAATCTACAAAGTAACCGGAATTTGGACTAAGAAACCATTAAGATAATGTTAATTAAAAGAAGGATCTACGAGATTATAGAAGTTGCAAGAGAGGGAGATATCCTAAGCAGAATATTTGACCTCTCAATAATAATTCTCATAATCCTTAATATAATTGCAGTTATTTTAGGCACCGTTAGAAATTTTTATATCAGCCACCAAGTTTTATTAAGAAACTTTGAAATAATCTCTGTATCTGTTTTTACTATTGAATACCTATTAAGGTTATGGACAGCCACATACAAAGAGAGATTTGAGCATCCTGTCTGGGGAAGAATAAAATATATTTTCACACCAATGGCTATTATAGATCTACTTGCAATTTTACCTTTCTATCTTCCAATGCTCATACCTATGGATTTACGATTCTTAAGGATACTGAGACTTTTTAGGATATTCAGATTATTCAAGATGACAAGATACTCTAAGGCAATGCAGACACTTGGAAATGTAATAAAGGAGAAAAAAGAAGAACTCCTTGTTACGGTTTTTATTGTATTTATACTATTACTTACAGCTTCAAGTCTGATGTATTATGTGGAGGTAGATGCACAACCAGACAAATTCTCAAGCATATTAGATGCAATGTGGTGGGGAGTGGCAACTTTAACAACTGTAGGTTATGGAGATGTATATCCCATTACTCCTCTGGGAAAATTTCTTGGAGCAGTAATATCACTTCTTGGTATAGGTTTGTTTGCTCTCCCGACAGGCATTCTTGCTTCTGGTTTTGGTGAAGAAATAAGGAAAAATAGAGAAAAGAAAAGGACAATCATATGCCCCAAATGTGGGGCAGAGTTAGAGATAGATTTAAGCAATTTTGATATTAAGGTAAAGGACAAAGAAGGGAGGGAGAAATGAAAACAAGAACTTTCAGTGGAATTTACATTTCTGGTTTTCCCAAGCTCAATATTACAAATATTTCTTGTATTATTAATCTTACAGAGAAAGAAATTGTTGTAACGCATAAGAATAAAACCATTTTCAAAATTCCATATGAAAAAATAAATAGAATCGTAACCAAAACAGAAAAAACACAAACACTTGGAAGCGTTTTAGCAAATATACTTTTTCCTCTCTTTCTATTTGTTCTGTTTTTGGGTTTAACTGGAATTATTGGGGGAATTCTCGGAATTATATTAGGAGTCATACTTGTAGCATTCTTTGGTAATCCAAAAAGAAAATCTTTCATAATATATGTGGAAGGAAAAGATAAAGAAGGTAACAAAGTAGAAATCCCGATAGTATTTAAAAACATTAAAAAGGATTCTTTACTTAAAAGAGAGATTGAATTTTATATTTCACATACAAAAGATATAACTATATGAGGAGGGAGGAGATGAAAGTAAAAACCTTCACTGGAATCTATGTCTCTGGGTATCCAGGTCTTGAGGATAACATTCCATGTTTCATTAA
>CAZNRO010000073.1:0-1712 GCA_964575745.1 uncultured Caldisericota bacterium
GCTGAAACAGGTCCTCTTGCTACATCATGGCACTCAAATAAGTTTTTAAATCCTATTAGAGATGGTGCAGTTTTACCTGTCTTACATCTAAATGGATATAAGATAAACAATCCAACAGTTCTTTCAAGAATTGATAACGATGAGCTTATCTCTCTTTTTACAGGTTATGGTTATGATGTAAAAGTTGTTGAAGGAGAGGAACCGTTGGAAGTTCATGAGGAGATGATAAAAGCTATGGATTATTCTATAGAGAAAATCCTTTCTGTATGGGAAAAATCAAGGAAGAGTGGGGAAGCCAAAAGACCACGCTGGCCCATGATAATTCTAAGGACACCAAAAGGGTGGACTGCACCAAGAAAGATAAATAAGCATTTTGTTGAGGGATACTGGAGAGCGCATCAGGTTCCTCTTAAAGACGCAAAGGAGAATCCAGAAAGTTTGAAGATTCTTGAAGAATGGCTTAGAAGTTATGAACCAGAGAAACTTTTTGATGAAAAAGGTAAGCTCAGAGAGGATCTTAAAGCTCTTGCTCCAAAGGGAGAGAAGAGGATGAGTAAAAATCCTCATACAAATTCTGGTCTTGTAAGAAGGGATTTAAAGCTTCCGCATCCAAAAGATTTCTCTGTTGATGTTAGAGAAAGGGTAAAAACACAAGCTGAAAACACAAGACCTCTGGGAAAATTCTTAAGAGAGGTTATAAATTTAAATCCCCATAATTTTAGAGTTTTAGGACCAGATGAAACAAAATCCAATAGGCTTGATGATACCTTTGTAAAAGGAAAGGCTTGGATGGCAAAAACCTTACCAGAAGATGAAGATGAAGGATTTCTTTCCCCCTTTGGCCGTGTTATGGAGTATCTCTCTGAACACACCGTTGAGGGATGGCTTGAAGGATATCTTCTCACAGGAAGGCATGGAATATTAAATACTTATGAGGGATTCTCACCTATAATTTCATCAATGGTCAGTCAATTTGGAAAATGGGTTGACATATCCACTGATGTTCACTGGAGAACCCCAATCTCGTCTTTAAACCTGCTTCTAACCTCCGTTGTTTGGAGGCAGGACCACAATGGTTTTACCCATCAGGATCCTGGATTTATAAACTCAATTGTGGATAAATGGCCCAATGTTGTTAGAGTTTACTTCCCTCCAGATGCCAATTTACTTCTCTGGACTATATGGCACTCTCTCCAAACAACAGACAGGATAAACATAATTGTTATAGATAAGCAGTATCATCCTCAATATCTATCCATTGACGAAGCCTTTAAACACGCAACCAAGGGTATAGGAATATGGGGATTTGCAAGCACCTATCCAGAGGAAGAGCCAGATGTAGTAATTGCAGGTTGTGGAGACATTCCAACAAAGGAAGCTATAGCGGCAGTGGGTATCTTGAAGAGAGAATTTGAAGATTTAAAAATTAGATTTGTAAATGTTCTTAACCTGTTTACATTAACCCCAAATTCAGAGCATCCAGATGGATTAAGCGATAGAGAATTTGATTCCTACTTTACAAGTAATAAACCCATCATATTTAATTTCCATGGTTATCCCTGGCTTATTCACAGGCTGACATATAGAAGAACAAATCATGAGAATCTTCATGTGAGAGGTTATAGAGAGAATAGAAAGATTGGAATTGACTCAAGCTATCTTACAACATTCCTTAAGGGAAGAGGTGGAATAACAACTCCCATGCAACTTGC
>CAZNRO010000073.1:1812-4194 GCA_964575745.1 uncultured Caldisericota bacterium
TCATCCTTGATAAAAGGTGTAATATCCGGATTCTTTGAATCTATAAGCTCTGATTGACCGTTTACATAAGCGTAATTCTTTCCTATCCACATTTCTATTGTTTCACCATTCAAGATTATGGTAACTTTTCTTTCTTCACCGTCCCATAGAACAGTTCCACCAAGACTTTCAGAAACGAATCTAATGGGAACAAAGGTTCTTCCGGATATAATAAATGGTGAAGTATCCATGGTGGTTTTTTCACCGTCATTCCATATCTCCCTTTCTCCTATTTTTAATCTCAACGCATCCAGTCTATCAATGTCAATTACGATTTCTGTTTTAGAGATATCAATATTCAATGGTTTGAGAACAGCACTTATGTAAAAGATGTTTCTTCCCTCCATAAGTGTTTCATCTATTTCCATGTTTTTCTCTACATCTATCTCCTTTTTTCCATCTCTATCTTTTATTACAAGTTTCATTGGAACAGCTGTTTCTTTGTAAAGATTTATGTAAACCTTTAGTTTCATGGAATCTGTATCAAACTTAAAAGAGGTGGACAGATCTTTTCCCGGTACCATATACTTTTCAGGCTTTTTGATGTCTCTTATTCTAACAGTTATGTTGGATCCTATCCCAAATCTATCACCACAGTAAATTTGAGTTTTAAATGAGCTCCCTTCCTTTTTAGCCTTTATATCTTTTTCCCCACCTGTTATGTCTATAGTTTTTCCATCCATAATTATGAATCCCATTCTATCAAACTCTACAGAAAACTCTGCTTCGTCCTCTGAAACTATACTACCCTTTATGTTTATAGAAGGTAAATTGTTTGGCAGGACAAAACTCAAAGATAATAGGGTTATTAGTATAAAAGGTAAAATAAAAAGTTTCCTCCTCATGTCATCCTCCTTTTATTAAATATACAAATAAGAAGGTTAATTTGTTTCACTTCTTGTAGTAATATATATTTAAGAAAGGAGTAAAAAGTGAGAGAAAATAGAAGGAGAAGAAACACAGAGTTTTTAATATTTGGAATTATCTTCTTTATAATGGGGATATTCCTTGTTAATAAGTCGAACTTCGGTTTATTATTTATAGTTCTTGGTACAATTTTTATGTTTCTTCCTCTTGTAGAGAGAGGTGGAGGTCCATTTGGTATTTAAAATAGTTTATTGACATAATCTTTAGGAGTTTTAAAATAATCATATAACACAACAACGAAAAGGAGGAACAAAATGAAGACTGAGAGCTTTAGAGGAAGGGATTGGATTACTGATCTCGATTATACTAAAGAGGAGCTTGAAACAATTCTTGAGGTGGCTTTTGATCTCAAAAGAAAGAGAGCTGTGGGGGAACCGCACAGGCTTCTTGATGGGAAGACCCTTTTTATGATTTTTTATAACCAGTCATTAAGAACGAGAAACTCTTTTGAAGCTGGAATGTTTCAATTGGGAGGGCATGCTCACTTCCTTGACCCAAAAAAGATTTATACCCCTGCACTTCCAGGGAGAGAGATTGCCTACACAACTGAGAGAGTTTCTGATGTTGCAAGGGTTCTCTCAAGGATGGGAGAGGCAATTGCAATCCGTTGCTATGGAGAGCCAGTTGACTGGGTTTATGGAGAAGCGGACAAGATGATAAGGGAATTTGCCAGATGGGCAGATATTCCAGTTATAAATATGGAAGATGATGTCTATCATCCATGTCAAGGTATGGCAGATATTATGACAATGATCGAGAAAAAAGGTCCAGATTTGAGAGGAAAGAAATTTGTCATGAGCTGGGCATACTCACCCTCTCCTGAGAAACCCCTTGCAGTTCCACAGAGCGCTATAACCGTTGCCTCAAAGTTCGGTTTAAACATAACTCTTGCTCATCCAGAGGGATTTGAGCTTGATGATAACATAATAGATGCTGTTAAAGAGAATGTTAGAAAATATGGTGGAAGCTTTGAGATTGTGAATGATATGAAAGAGGCTTTCAAAGATGCGGATATTGTTTATCCAAAATCATGGACGAGCAAGCATTTTATTCCACCAGAATCTCCTAAGCCAGATTTTACCAAGATAAAGGAACTTTTTGAGAAGAATAAGGATTGGATTTGTGATAAAGAGAAGATGGCCATTGCCAAGCCTGATGCGATCTATATGCACTGCCTTCCAGCAGATAGGGGATTTGAGGTAACAGATGAGGTCATGGATGGTCCTCAATCTGTTGTGTTTGACGAGGCTGAAAATAGACTCCATGCACAGAAGGCAATAATGGCTCTTATTATGAGGTAGGTATGAAATTAAAAGTAAACGAGGAAGTTTTAAAAAGAACCATAGAGAGAGCAAGAGAGAAAAACATAATAATTCCCACATATGAGGAAATGCGGAATCCAGAAAAGATTCCAGA
>CAZNRO010000074.1:0-4172 GCA_964575745.1 uncultured Caldisericota bacterium
TTCCAATTTGCCACAGTTCTATTCTTGTCTTGAATGTTGCGGCAAGATCTCTTACGAGTGCTCTAAAATCCACTCTATTTTCTGCAGTAAAAAGAAATGTGAGCTTCTTTCTGTCAAGGGAGTAATGAGCAAGAATTAATTCCATTGGAAGTCCGTGTTTGGATATTTTCATCTTGCATATTTCCAGTGCCTTTTCTTCTTCATCTTTATTCTGTTCAAATCTATTTTTATCACTATCTGTGGCAAGTCTTAAAAGATTGCAGTCTGCGTTTCTCTCCTCTTCTGTTTCTATGACATCAGAGTAGACTTTTGCCAGCTCCTCGCATCTATCCTTTTCTATGACCACCATGTCCATCTTTTTAACTTCTAAATTTAACGAGAAATTACATAAATGAAACTTTTTGTCTCCACCTATTAGTTTTACATATATATACTTACGCATTGATTCCTCCGCTCAGTTTAAGAATTTCGATTCCAAGTTTTCTAATTAAAAAAGACTGATTTAAATTATACTTTAAATCCTTTTCAATCTCAAATAATTTTTCTCCAAGCATTATTAGTGCATCCATGGATAAACTTATAGACAGATCAAAAATGTCTTGAAGGAAATCAAGATTCTTTATAAGTGATTCTTCCTTTACTCTTTTTATTGATACCATATCAGATACAACTTCTTCAAAGCTAATTATAGCTTCTTTAAAATCTTCCACTTTCTCCATGTATCTAACAAACTCTATATAGGTTCTGTTGCCTTTAAGAAAGGAAATAAAATAGGAGATGATTTCCTTTCTCTGCGTTAGTTTATCTTTATCCATAGCTTCATATGCTTTCCTTAAACTTCCATTGGATATTCTGGATATGAGCTTTACCTCTTCCTGATTTTCTACCCTTTCCTTAATCTTTTCCTCTATTGACTTTGTTGGAATTGGAGAAAAATGCACAGGAAGACATCTGGATATAACTGTATCTGGAAGTTTTTCAGGAAAAGGGGTTATAAGTATAAAAATAGTCCTTTCAGGTGGTTCTTCCAGTATTTTAAGTAGACTATTTGCCGCCTCTATGGTTAGAAGGTGTGCATTATTAATTATATTTATTCTAAATTTTCCTTGCGGTGAAAGGTAGGAAGTTCTTTTAAGCTCTCTTATCTTATCTATTCCTATACTTTTTTCTTCCTCTATTAT
Organism: uncultured Caldisericota bacterium; assembly: GCA_964575745.1. Lineage (GTDB taxonomy): Bacteria > Caldisericota > Caldisericia > B22-G15 > B22-G15 > B22-G15. The sequence continues at coordinate 1,182 of CAZNRO010000074.1, forward strand.
CGTAATATCTTTTAATAAACTTTCATTTAAGCCATTTATAATCTTTGAAAATTCTATGGCAAAGTTTCGTTTTCCAACTCCATCCTTACCATAGAACAAAAAAGCATGGGGAATTTTTTCTGTTTCTATAATTTTTTTGAGGAGTTTTTTAACTCTCTCCTGGCCTATTAAATTCTCAAACACCTTTTAATTTTTCATCTACATATTTATAAAGTTCAGTGTTGGGAACTCTTTCAAAGGCAATGTCTATTTGGGGTGGAGTTTCCCCTCTTAAATACATAAGATGGGTCTCAAGGCAGGTAATTTTCTTTTCTCTGTTTATTTCAAGGAAGTATCTCTGAGAAGAATCAGGAAAATCTTTTGTAGGGTTAGTTATAAGGGATATGAATTTAAACACATCATTTTCTGATACATCTATTATTCCACTTTTCTTTATTTTTTGAGATAGCTCAAAATCCTGTTCAACAAACTTTAGAGAGTACTTGTCAAAGGTATCTATTGCATCAGCTAAAAAAACTCCAAGGGCAACTGAAATTGAATTAAATAATTTACCTGCCATAAGCATACCAAGATCGTCAGAAACACCATTCCCTTTCTTATGTCTTATGTATTGAAATCTTATGGATGGGTGAGCAAGAAACTTTTCCTTTTCATCATCTTCTATTTCTATAATTAAACCGTTTCTCTTATAGATTTCTATTTTATCTTCATGTTCTCCATGTGCAAGAATCTCACCATCAAGATTCATCCTCTCCATAACCTCAAAATCAACAAGGTAATTTTTTCCGCCACCTATGTTTATCCCGTACTTTTCTTCCACCTTCTTCCTTGTTGGATAGTCATCCATCAATCCTCCAAGATAAAGTCCAAGAAGAACCTCCTTAGCGTTTATTTCCATCTCATTGAATAAAGGAACTCTAAGTAAAGGATCACCATCTTTACTGACAAGTTTTGTGACGTTTTCTCCATTAATTACTCTTTCAACAAATTCATAGATTTCGTCTATAAGACCTTGTCTTGAACTCCTTATGGCAAAGGCATCATAACCTAAAAGATAAACTATGTCGTTTATCGTAGTATTAACAAATTTCTTACCATGAAACTCACTGTGTCCATTGTGAGCGTGTCCTTCTATGGATTGTATAAACAAGAGTTCTTCAACCTCCTCTGATGTAAAGAGTCTTAGAGTTTTTTTAAGATGTTCAAAATCTCTTCTTACAAGTTCCTTTGGGGCTACCTTCATTTTTACCTCCAATTTTAAAATAACACAAATACAATTATAACACAGGAAAGAAATAATTCTGTTTTAACTGTTTATTTTTACTTGTTTCTGTATTTGAAATTGTAGAGAAGCTTATAGAATCCCACCCCAATCCTTTCATATTCAATAACTACATTTTCTGGTAATTCAAGCACTGTTGGAGAGAAGTTCCATATTGCTTTTATGCCTGATTCTACAATATTTTCAACAACTTCCTGTGCTTCTTTTGGAGGAATGCAAACTATTGCAACCTCAACACTTTTATTTTTCTTTATGAATTCAGGAAGGGTTTTTATATCAAGAATGGGGATATTGTTTATCTTTTTTCCAATTTTCCTTTTGTCTTTGTCAAAGAAGGCCTTAAAGCATATGTTGCTCTTTTTAAAATTGGCATAACCTGAAATTGCCTGTCCAAGTTTACCTGCGCCAATTATTATACCGCAAGTTTTCTTGTCCACATTGAGTATCTCTTTTAGAGCCTTCTTTAACTTTTTAACTTCATATCCCTTTCTTGCCTTGCCCTCCACCTCTTCAAAGCACAAGAAATCCTGCCTAACAGTAGTTGCAGAAACGCCAGCAAGATTCCCAAGTTCTTCACTGGAGATATACTTTCTTCTTAAGGGTAGGGTAATTAGAATTTCGTAATAAAGGGCAAGCCTCTCAACCGTCTTGGGTGAGATTCTTTTCTTGCATCTCTTTTTACGAATGTATTTTCTCATATTGATTATATATTAACAAAAATGTTTAAATTGTCAAATTTAAAACCCACAAACTCAAATTTACATTAAGGATATTCCTTTCTGATTAAGGAATTGTTTGAACAAAACTGCATCTTCAAACATTTTTCTACCTTAACATGCATTTCCTTACTGCTCTCTCTGCTTTTTTGCAGAGCATCTCAAGGTATTCTCTACTGTAAGGTTCTACCTTCTCAAAGGATGGATCTATTGTATTTATAGGATTGAATTGCCTTATAACGAGAGTTTTTACTCCAACAAGAGAAGCAAGAATCCTTTCAAAATCTTCCTCCTTCATTAGACCTGGCACGGGAGTTACACTTATCTCGTATTGGAAGGAACTTCCTTTTAGAAATGTTATCAAGTTTCTTATATTTCTTATGTCTACATTGGATTTGGTTGTATCTCTGTAGTTTTTATCAACAAGCGGTGCCTTTACATCAAGGGTTATAACATCCACTAATTTTGAGAGCATAATTTTTCTTATAAGGGATTCATTTGATCCATTGGTGAGCAGTTTGATCTTAAAATCCATTCTTTTTAATTCCTGTAAGAGTGGTATAAGTCCTCTATTTAAACTTGGTTCTCCTCCTGAAATTACAACTCCTTCCACCCATTTCTTATTGGAGAGAAGAAACTCTTTTACTTTTTCAAAAGGAATTACTTCCATGCTTTTATAATTTAATACTAAGTCCTTCATATTGCAGTATGGACACCTCATATTACAACCGCCAAGATACAGAATACAGGATGGCACTCCTTCCCATTCCTTGTAAGAGTGTTCCTCCATTTTTCTTATTTTTATGTCTTCGTACATCCTCTCCTCCTTATATGGCTTTTAAAATTGTTGGAATTCCCTCCAGCACCATATGGAAATCTATTTCATTTAACAAGTTTGAAAGATTTTCTTACCAGCAATTCTCCACTGGGTAGGTCAAAGAACTCAACAGCTACATTAAACTTTTCTATTGTAAGTATTCCTGCGCTCTTTGT
>CAZNRO010000075.1:0-2291 GCA_964575745.1 uncultured Caldisericota bacterium
CATCTTTTAGGGAATTAAATTTCTTATCGGAAAATTTTGGTTTTACAAATTTTAGGACTTTTGAGAGAAAACCAAGATCCATGTTTAGTAGAATTGTTCCTGTATGAGAGATGGCAGAACCTATCTTTGTATGAGCAGAACCAAATATCTTTCTGTCTCTCACTACCACATCGTTTATCCCTCTTATTTCCCCCTTTATTCCAAACTCCTTTAAAAAATCTATAACAAATCTTGAAAATTCAAGATACATCTCTCTCTCATCAAGATGGGATATGAATGTTCCTTCCCTAAATAGGACTGTGAACATAAAGCTTCCAAGGTCTTGATAAACAGTTCCTCCAAGGTTGTGTCTTCTTATAATTTTAACCCCCATTTTCTTTGCAAATTCAATGTTTACAGTATCTTTCGGATTTTCAAGAAAACCAACAAGAACACTTTTTTTAACTCTCCTCAGTCTGATGGTATTTGGATAATCTTTATTCTCATCCATTAATCTCATCATTGCCTCTTCCAGGGCATAATGTTTGATGGGATCAGTGATATCATCCTCTATCACTCTAAACTTCTCCATGATAAAACCTACACCTCTCTTTCTTACACTCTGGATTTTTATCACTAAATTCGCATACTATTTCCCGATTTAGGCCAACATCAAGATTAAGATACTTCTTTAAATATTTGTCAAGTATCTTAAGACCTGTGTATATGCTCTGCTTACAACATCTTGGCCCTCCCTGATCAGCAAGTTCCTTAAGGCATTCTGATACACTGGAAAGGGAAATACTCCTCTCCCTGTCACTCATGTATGTGGCTTTAAGAAGAGTTGATAGAGTTGCTCCAACACTACTACATACGCCGCATGTTCCAATGGTTCCACACACACCGTATGGAATAAACTCAGTTCTATGAATTAGAGCAGCGTTTCTTCTTGGATCCCATTTTAACTTTCCCTGATTTTTTAAAGCTGTAAGAACTACTGGTCCAAGGATAAAGTGATACTCCTTTCCAAAGAAGTTAAAAGATGGATGCTTGATTAAAGTGTGAAGAATCTTTAATGCGTCCTTCTCTTTTGTGTAAGAGAGATACTTTATTGTAATCTCTTTCTGGTTTAAGAGTCTACATTCTTCGCATATGTAATGCCCATTGGGGCATATCCAAAGAGTTTCCTCTTCTTTTCCACAGTATATGCATCTTCCAACTGTCTTTTTCTCAACAAGCTCCTCTCCGCATATGGGACAAAAGAATTTGATATTACTCATACTTCTCTCCATGCTTTTTTACATACTCTTCAATTGCCTTCAAATCCTCCTCTATATGTTTTCTTACCCTATCGATTGGAGGTGGATTTGTGGAGGCAACCCATCTTCCATCAATAAATATTGATGGAACACCCATAGATTTTAAACTTGCTCTAAAACCTGTTGTTGCCTCATCTGGTATTGGTTGACCCCTGTAGTATATATTTATCTTTATCTTTCCCGGATACTCCTTTGCCATTTGCTCTGCAAGTTCAATCATTCTCCTACATTTAAATGTCGGCGGTGATGCTACATAAAGCTCAATTAAAACCTTTGGTTTTTCCATGACTTTCTCCTCACAATTAAAATTATACACCCATTGGGATTAATAAAGGTTTTGTCATAATAAAAGAGATGAATAATATTAAACAAGTAGTGGGGTAGGAGATACCCTACCCCAACACCTTTTGATCCTTCTCCAGTATAGTTATAAGTTCATCATAAGAGATAAGAGGGATTGTGGCATCTGATTCTTTGTATCCTCTGGATAAGAAATCATCCTTTAATGTAACAATATTAACTTTTTTCTCTTTTAAAGCTTCCATTTTCTCCTTATTTAATAACCAGAAAACACCATTTTGAATTAACACAACTGTATCACCTTCTTTGGATAGATCCATCTTTCTTTCAGCAATTAAATGTCCTAATCCATATTTAACAAAGATAACCATTTCTCTCACCTCACATAAATATTACAAAATCATTGGAGTGAATAATCTCTTTTATCTTTTCAAGGGATATAATCTCAGGATTGTATCCTTCATCAATTTCTTTAACTTTGTATTTCTTAAGATCCTCATCAACCACATATATTCTTGTTTCATACTTCTTAAGATACTTCTGGACCATTTTGAGGGAAAGAAGACCGAGCTTTTTGGGTTCCGTCTCTTTTGCTACCGAAACCACTGCTTCATCCATGAGAAGGATGGAAGGTTCAAGATCCTCTCCATACATCCCAAAAGCTGTTCTAAATCCTTCATTCACCCAGATAGA
>CAZNRO010000075.1:2391-4095 GCA_964575745.1 uncultured Caldisericota bacterium
CTACCTCCATACAATATTGATGACATAAACCAATTACCCAGGATAAAGAATATGCCAGCAACAATAGAACTTAAAGCAAGTTGTGGAATTCCAGAGAAGAAATGTCCTATGTTACACCCACCGCCAAGAACTGCACCAAATCCCATGCATATTCCACCTACAGTTACTTGCAAGTAAGTTATTCCTCTCCTGGGTACTCTAAATTTAAATTCTTTATAGATAAGAGCAGTTATAAATGCTCCTATTACTATACCCAAAACTTCTGCACCTTCCCAATTCAGCTTAACCTTAGTTGCATATCCCATAAATACATTAATCCATCCGCCAGTAATACCCATAGGATATGGTCTTCCAGATAAAGTGCTTGTCCAGAAGCCAAACATTGCTACAGGTATAAGGAGAATCCCTATCATTTGCCAGCTCAATTTACTATCCGGTCTCTTTGTTGTTTTTGTCAAAAATAGATATGCAACTATTATCGCAAAAACAATAATGCCTATAATCCAAGGATTCATGTGAAGAAGTGTTGCAAGAGTTGGACCAATTTTTCCTTTATCATCAGCAAGATATAGAGAGCTTATAGAAGAAACTTTTGTGGTATATTTTGAAACCGCCTTTAAAATAGGACTGAACATACCCTTTTTCGTTGCCCACGCTGTAAGCCCATAAAACAAAAGTGCAAGCCATGATGTAGTATTTCCTTCTCCTACCCTATAGGTTGTTCCACTGGCACATCCACCTGCAAGGACCATACCTATTCCAAATATGAATGGACCTACAATGTTTCCTATTATGTTGAATGGTTTTGGATTTAAATGAACCCATCCCATCTGTGCCATAAATAGAAAAGCAACTATCTCAAGAGCAATAGCGAACATTATGGCTTTGAACAGGAAATTATCTTTAAGAAGTTTTAGATCCCTGAAAGCGGAGTTAAAACAAACTCTTCCCCTCTGTAAAATTACTCCAAATGCTACTCCTGTAATAATTCCTAAAATTATCTCCATTTAGCACCTCCCTTTACTCTTTTTTGCCGCCTACTTTAATTAAAATTCTCCATTCACTGGGCCCTATCTCTTCAATCTTTAAAACCTCATGCCCTTCTCTCTCTGCAGTTGCTGGTATTCTTTCCTTTGAGAGAGGATAATCAATTAAAACTTCAAGAATCTCTCCTGGTTTCATGCTTTTTAAAGCTCTTTTAGTATCCACATCCGGAACAGGGCAAACTTCTCCTCTTTCATCGATTGTTTTTGTTGCTTTTAATTCCTCCATCCTTTACCTCCTTTCTTATAAATTCTTTAAAACTTAAAAGTAGTTTTCTAATATTCTTGTTTTTTATAGAGTAGTAAACAAATTTTCCATCTTTTCTTGAAGAGAGAAGAGACATTTCTTTTAAAATTGATAAATGTTGAGAAACAGCAGATCTTGTGATTCCTAAAAGGGATGATATCTCACATATACACATTTCTCCATTTTCCATTAGAAGAAATAAAATTTTCATTCTTGTCTTATCTGTGATAACAGATAATATATCCAATATTCTATCAAACTCCTCTTCTCCAATTTCCATCAAATAATTTCTCTTTACTCTATCTGTTAAACAATAGTTTTTCATTTCACAATTAAGTATACACTAAATTGTTTTCTTGTCAACAATATTGAAATTATTAAGAAAACAGCCTAACAAATTAAAAAAGGGAGGCA
>CAZNRO010000076.1:0-3947 GCA_964575745.1 uncultured Caldisericota bacterium
TTTGACATTCTCTTTAATGCATCATTTCCAGAGGTGGAGATTGAAAGAGAGAAGAATGTTGTTATCCAGGAGATTTTATCCCTTGAAGATTCACCTGATGAATTATCTATTATTGAGCTTAAAAAAGCAATGTGGAGCGGATCTTCCTTTTCCTTTGAAGTTATTGGAAAGGATAGTGTTATAAAGAATGCAACAAGAGACAAGCTTATAAACTTTTACAGGAGTTTCTATACTCCAGAAAAGATTATTATTTCTGTTTATGGAAATCTGGAATTTGACAAGGTTAAAAGCATTCTTGAAGAAAAGATAGATAAAAAGAGTAAAAATATCAATTTCAGTCCATCTTTTAAAGTTCCTGAATTTAAAAAAGATATAAGCGTAAAATGGAAGGACACAAAGCAGGTTCATGTATCAATTGGATTTCCATTTCCTTCAGTTGTATCTCCAAATTATTACTCTTCTCTTCTGTATACAGTTATACTTGGTGGAGGAATGTCTTCAAAACTTTACTCTAAGATAAGAGAGGAGTTAGGACTTGTTTATTCTATATATACCTTTACTCTATCTTACAAGGATACAGGTGCAGGAGTTATATACTTTGCTACATCAAAGGAAAATGTTGGAAAGGTAGTTCACGAGATAAAAGCGATACTTAGAAGGATAGCTAAAGAAGGTGTAAAAAAAGATGAGATAGAAAGGGGAAAGGAGTATTTAATAGGAAATTCCCTGCTCAAATTAGAAAGCTCTCTCTCAAGAAGTGAAAGAAACGCTGTTTCTTACTATAGAAGGGGCTATGCGGAAGTTTTTGATGAGGTTATTAAAAAGCTTCAGTCTGTCACCTATGATGAAATTATGATGGAAGCAGAGAAGGTAAATTTTGATAATGTAAGTTTTGGTATTTGTGGAGACATAAATTATGACGAATTTAAAAGATTATTGTAAAGAAAATCCTGTTAAAATTACGTTTCTCGGTGGTCTTGGAGAAATTGGAAAAAACATGACAGTTTTTGAGGATAGAGATTCTGCTTTTATTCTTGATGCAGGTTTCAAATTTCCAGAGGCAGAGATGTATGGAGTTGAACAGGTTATCCCGGATATGGGATACATTGAAACAATTAAAGATAAGTTAAAAGGGCTTGTACTTACACATGCACATCTTGATCATATAGGGGCAATAAAGTTTGTATTTGAAAAGATTAAATTACCTCTTTTTGGAACAAAGCTCACTTTAGGACTTGCTTCAACAGTTATTCCTGGAAGATACAAACCATATGAAGAGTATGAGATAAAGCCTGGCGAAAGGTTTAATATAGGAACCTTCCAGTTAGAAGGGGTGTATGTTAATCACTCCATCCCAGATGGAATAGGTCTTATTATAAGAAGAAAGGGTTGTGGTACTATATTTCACACAGGCGATTTCAAGATAGATGCTACTCCCATTGACGGAAGAGCAATAGATTTACAGAGGATTGGAATGCTTGGGAGGGAAGGAGTTTTGCTCCTCCTTTCAGATTCAACTAATGCTACAAGAGATGGTCTTACTGGTTCAGAGAGGATTGTTGGCGACAATCTTGAAAGACTTTTTAGAAAAACAAAGGGAAGAATCATAATAACCACCTTTTCAACAAATATTCATAGAATACAGCAGATATTCGATATATCATGGAAGTTAAAAAAGAAGGTCCATGTTGATGGTAAAAGCTTTGTAAACATTATAAGTGTTGCAAAAAAGCTGGGATACCTTAATATTCCTGATGGTTTAACTGTTGATATAAATGAGCTTCCTCTTGTTCCTGACGAAAATCTTGTTATCCTTACAACGGGGAGTCAGGGAGAACCTCTTTCAGGTCTTACAAGGCTTTCATCTTCCACCCACCAGAGATTAAGAATTCTTCCCGGAGATACAGTTATTATTTCTGCCCATCCCATACCAGGTAATGAGGAGTTTGTTAACAGGACAGTGAACAATCTATTTTCTCTTGGTGCCGATGTTATTTATAGAGAAGAAGAAGGAATCCATGTATCAGGTCATGCTTCTGGAGATGAATTAAAGATAATGCTCCAGCTAACAAAGCCAAAATTTTTCGTTCCAGTTCATGGAGAAACAAGACATCTCTATGCACATAAAAAGATTGCTGAAAACGTTGGTGTGGAGGATAACAATATATTTATTCTTGAAAATGGTGACTCTCTAATTGTGTATGATGATAGAGTGAGAAGAGGGAAAAAGGAAATTTCTGGAGAGTTGTTTATAGATGGTCTTGGTTTTGAAAAAGAAGAGAGCGAAGTTCTAAAGGACAGGAGATTTCTTGCAAAGGAAGGGATTGTTGCTGTTGCTCTCATAGTCAAAAAGGGAAGACTTAAGGATATTAAGTTTGCCTCAAGAGGTTTCTTTGCAGAAGAGGAACTTAAGCCAATCCTTCAGAGTGCCAGGGATAGAATTTTAACTATTTTTTACGAAAATCATAATTATTCAAAGGATATCCTTGAAAGGGATATAAATGGAGCACTTTCTTCTCTATTTTATAAAAAGACAAGAAGAAGACCAATGATTCTTACCCTCATATTTGAGGAAGAACAATGAAAAAAGTTAAATTTGTTGACCTTACTTTAAGAGATGGACAGCAGAGTAATGCTGCTACAAGAATGACCACAGAGCAGATTTTAAGAGTTTTAAAACCAATTGTTGATTCTGGTTTTTCTGGCATGGAGGTATGGGGAGGGGCGACCCTTGATAGCGCCATGAGATACTTAAAAGAAGACCCATGGGAAAGATTAGAGAAGATAAGAGAAGTTGCATCAAATCTTCTTGATATACGAACTCTTATAAGGGGACAGAATCTTTTTGCATACTCTCCATATCCAGATGACCTTGTGATTTCATTTGTTAAGGAAACAGTTAGAACTGGATCCAATCTTATAAGAACTTTCGATGCCTTAAATGACTGGAGGAACTTACAAACATCCATCATGGCCACAAAGACCTATGGAGGAAAAATTGAAGGTGCAATGTCTTATACAACAGGTCCAGTTTTTAATGAGAAGTACTACCTTGATCTTGCCCTCACCCTTCAAGATGAAGGATGTGATCAGATTGCAATTAAGGATATGGCTGGAATTCTTGAACCAAAGATGGCATACAAACTCATAAAGCTCTTAAAAAATGAGTTGAAAGTTCCCTTAACACTTCATTCTCATACTACAGTTGAGTTTGCCACTCTTAATGCGATTATAGCAATGCATCTTGGTGTGGATTTTATTGATACAGCATTTGTTCCTTTTGCTGGAGGAGCATCTCATCCTTCCATTGAGGTTCTCATTGTTTTTGCTGATTTTATGGGAATTGAGCATGACATTGATAAGAGTGGGTTCCCTTATATAAATAAAGAACTTTTTAAGATATTTGACGAGATTGGAAAGTACTCTCCATACTATGGTAAGTATTACAGAAATTTTGATATAGAAAAAATTGACATGAAGAAAGTTGAAAAGATAATAAAAATTGTTGTGGATGAGAATCTTGATAAATTTGATGAAGCCTTAGACCTTACGAGAAAATTACTTTCAGAACTTGACTTTCCACCACCAGATGAAAGGCAAATAAAGGCTCAGATTCCAGGGGGAATGCTTACAAATCTGTACAACCAGTTAAAGCAGATTGGAAAGCTTGATCTTCTTGATAAGATACTTGAAGAAGTCCCACGAGTAAGAAAAGATGCTGGATATCCTCCCCTTGTTACCCCCACAAGTCAAATAATTGGTTCTCAGGCTGTCTTTAATGTCCTTTCAGGAGAAAGATATAAACAGGTGAGCAAGGAATTTAGAATGCTTATAAAAGGTTATTTTGGAAGAACGCCTGTTCCAATTGATAAAGAGTTTATGGAAAAAATTCTTGGAAAGGACGAAGAGATTTTAAATTGCAGGGCAGCATCCTATCTTAAGCCAGC
>CAZNRO010000077.1:0-3933 GCA_964575745.1 uncultured Caldisericota bacterium
GAAAAGGTACATATTCTTGGAGTTTCACCAAGAATGTTTATGCCAAGCGATTTACCGAATCTCCACGACTTTACAGGACCATAAACTATCTCTTTCACAATACAATAATACCACAACCTCTTGACAAATATTTATAATTTATTATAATAATAATTGAAAAATATAAATCTTCAGGAAAGGAGGTGATGTCTATGGCACTCAGAAGATGGGGACCATGGGACTTTGATATCTTTCCTGACGTAGAATCACTACACGAAGAGATAGATAGGATTTTCACTGATTTTCTTTCTCCAAGAAGAAGGAGAAAAGAACCCATGATCTGGCAGCCGAGAGTGGATTTATACGAAACTGATAATGAGATAATACTCAAAGCAGAACTTCCCGGTATAGATAAGAAGGATCTTGAAGTCACAGTAACTGAAGATAATATTCATATTAAAGGAGAGAAAAAAGAAGAAACTGAGGTAAAAAAGGAGAATTATTATAGAAAAGAGATATCATTTGGACGGTTTGAAAGAGTTATACCGCTTCCTGTAGAAGTGGAGCCAGACAAGGCTGATGCTAAATTTGAAAAAGGTATTCTTGAAATAAAGATTCCAAAGAAAGAAGAAGCAAAGAAAAGGGTTAAAAAGCTTGAGCTTTAGGGTGCTTCTGCACCCTTATTTTTTTATTTTAGTCTCAATAAAATTAACCACACTCTCCATATCGGAGAGTTTTTCTAATTCCTCGTCCTCAACTTCTATATCAAATTCCTTCTCTACTTTTTCAACAAGTTCGAGGAGGCTTAATGAATCCATTTCAAGGTCTTTAATGAAATCCGGATTTTCTTTTCCTTCAAGTCTTCTTCTGTTAACATGAACTCCATTTATAAGGATGTCAATTATCTTTTCTCTAATTTGGTTTTTATCCATTATCTCTCCTCCTTTTTAAATCTTAAATTCATTATATCACGGGTTTAATTTCATTAGTTTCACTGTTGGAAGAAATATTGATCCATCTTTAGGCATCTTTATTTCTGTAATGTAAGGTAGGTACCCCTCAAGTTCTAATTTTACTTTATAAGTTTTTTCTGGAGCAAGATTTCTTACTTCCAATGGGGTGATACCCTTGAGCGCATCGTTAACATAAACCCTTGCTCCCTCTGGTTCGCTATATATAACCAGTGTATGATTTATCTCTACAAGTTCAAACGCATACTTGTTTATTCCCATATCCACATTTATCGCCTTTGTCAACTCCTCATAACCCAATTTTTTAAGTGTTATCCAGTGTTTTCCAAGAGGAACATCGTTTATTGAAAGTGGAGTTTCTCCTTTCTCTTCTCCATCAAATATGACTTTCGCTTTCTTAGGTTTGGATGCTATTATGACATCTCCAAAACCTTCTTCTAATAGGTCACTTATAACTACACCCTCGTCTGTAACTTCAACCTTTCTCTCAATACTTCTGTATCCGCTCTTTTTAATCAGGATTTCATGTTCTCCTATGGTCAAACCATCTATTTCAACAGGAGTGAATCCCCTGCTTTCTCCATCCACAAACACTTCTGCTCCTTCTGGATTTGTTTCTACTTTTATAAAGCCAAGAGCCTTTTCAAGATTTGCGATAATGTCCGTTTCCTTTCCTTTTCTTATCTGTATGGTTTTTTTCCATGTTTTATATCCCTCTTTTTTAACCTCTACAACATGCTCTCCCTCATCGATGCTTATATCTAATGTGGTAGTTCCGACTTTAACTCCATCTATGTAAACATCTGATTTATCCGGGAAAGATTCTACATGCAGTTTAGCTTTCCCGGGACCACATGAGATAAGGAAGAAGGAAATTAAAGTTATTAAGGATAGAATTAAAATTACTTTTTTCATAATAGATTCTTGTATGGATAAATCTTTATCCCTTCATTCTCAACCAAAGCAACAGAAATAGTATCTCTTCTCTTGTTATTTTCATTCTCCAATACAAAATCTCCAATCTGGAGCCTCTCAGGTTTCATTCGAGAAGCTACAACTATGGCATCTTTTCCTGTTGTTTCTCCAGCAAAAACTCTTCCTCTCAGTGAACCAAAAACAAATAGGCTTCCCCCCACTCTTATCTCTCCTCCAGGGTTAACATCACCAATAAGTATAAGATTTCCTTTAAAAGTTAGAGATTGCCCTGATCTGATTTTTCTTCTAACGACCTTGAAATCTCCTGAGCCTGTTCCTTCAGAGAGAGATTCAGGTATCTTTTCGTCTTTTTTCTTTGGCTGAAATTCTCCAGATATATCAAATTTATTCTTAAGAAGAGCAGAAATGTCTTCCATCTCTTCGTCTGTCAGATCTCCTCCTACGGATATAAATTTAATATTACCTCCCCTGAAGAACTCCTCTCTCTCCGAGAGTTTCTTTTCAAGAGCCTTTAAAATTGTCCTAAATGAGTATGAAAGATTAAGATAAGCAAACACTCCTTCTTTTGTTCCTTTAAGAATTACTGCGTTTTTAGGAATTCTCAATTAGAACCTCCTTTAACCTCTTTATAAATTTTACCACAGGAAATCCAACTACTGTAAAATAGCAACCCTCTATCTTCTCAATAAAGACCGATCCTTTTCCTTGAATAGCATATGCACCAGCTTTATCCATTGGTTCACCTGTCTCTATATATCCTATTATCTCACTTTTTCTCAAATCTTTAAACTTAACCTGTGTCTTGGAAAAGCCTTCTCCACTTTTTCCGAAGGCTGTAAAGAAAAAGCCTGAGTATACCTCGTGCCATTTTCCAGAGAGAAGAGACAGCATTTCTTCTGCATCTAACTTGTTTTTAGGTTTTCCAAGTATTTTCCCTTTATAGACTACCACTGTATCTCCAGATACAACAACTCCATTTCTCCTTCCAACAGATAGGGCTTTAATTTTTGAATTTTTTATCACCATATCCAACGGATTTTTGTATGTTGCTTCATTTATAGAAGGCCTTACAACCTCAACTTTAAAGAAAATGGAGAGGATTTCCTTTCTTCTTGGAGAAGATGAAGCAAGGATTACCTTACCAGGAAGTGAGTTTTTCCTCATTCTCAAACTTTTTTAACCTGTTAATGAGAAATTGTGTAATTAATCCTATTATAAAGCCACTTACTCCACCAAAGAATAAAAGTAATGGGAGGTAGAGAAGAAGGAGTTTGTTTAGGGTCATAATGTATATCATCACAAATTGTGCAAAATTGTGGGTGATTCCTCCAATAATACTTACTCCCTTTATTGAGATTTTCTTACCGCCTACTTTCTTAAAAATAAGCATGAGAATTGATGCAGAGATAGAGCCTGAAAAGCTCAATATAAATTCCAGAGTGAAGACGTTTCCCTTTATAAGGGAAACTATAATAGGTCTTAAAGCTCCTATCAAAACTGCCTCAATTCCTCCAAAGTAATAAAGCGCAAAAAGTGTTGCAATGTTTGAGAAACCAATTTTTATTCCAGGTGCAAGGAAAAATAGAAAAGGAGGTTCAACAAGATTTAAAGCGATCCCTGAGGCAAGTATTAAAGAGAGTATTGTAAGTTTTCTTACTCTATTCTGAGATGGCATCTAAATCATCTCCTCCAATCCATATAAAAACCCCGTTTGGAATACATATTGCATACTCTCCCTCCTTTGAGATCCAGCCTCTCTTTTCACAGATTTTTTTCTTACATGGTGAATGAAGAAACCTCGCTTTCCCATCTTTAATTTCTATCTCAGCGTCTCCTATTCTTCCCTTTACGGTTATAATAACTTCCTGATTTAAAGGATATTTTTTAATACCCAAGTCTGTTTTTATAAATAAAAAATCTCCTTCCCTTTTATTTAAGAATAAAACAACGGATGTTAAAAGTAAAATGATAATTACGATTAATAAAATCTTGTCATATAGTTTCACGGCACAATAAGATCCATTGCTCCATTGATAAAATGTTTGTT
>CAZNRO010000078.1:0-3821 GCA_964575745.1 uncultured Caldisericota bacterium
CCAAAATCTGATTCAATAGGACCGATAACAGGCCATATATTGGGAGTATGATCTAAGATATCATTGTATTCTTTAAGCGCTTCTTTCAAAGCAGAAAGTGACATCTCTACATTTTTTGCTTCACCCTCAAGACCCTTTATCTTAATCTGATTTTCTACAACTTTTGCCTCTGCACCCTCCAGTGTATAGGCAATATCCTTTTTCTTCTGTTGAAATAGCTCCTCAACACTAACAGGCACACCGGGTATCATAGCCATCTTTTTAACTTCCAACCCGAGAGAAGATAGATAGGCTATATACTCTTCAAAGGCATCTATCTTTGCCGATTGCTCTGCAACCTCTTTCTGAAGAAGTTCAATCTCTTTACTCCTCACCTCTGAAAGAGTGTTAAGATTTTTTGTTCTCAGAACATAAAGAATATTCTTTGTTCTGCCATAATCAATGAATATGAATGATGTAACGATTAGAAAAGCAACTATCAATGAGAAGAATATATACAAATGAGTTGTATTGAATTTTAAAAGTTTAACCTTTCCCCTTCCATTTGGTACTATTATGAGAGAAAATTCTTTATCTTTCTTTCTATTCATTTCTCTTCTTATTATAAGACACTATGCTGGTGCTGTCAAGTGGATAGAACCATTTTGAGAAAATCTTGTTGTAGGTCCCATCCTCAAACATTTCTAAAAGGATTTCGTCAACTTTTTCCAACAATTTCTCATCAGAACCTCTCACTGCAATGGCATATTTTTTCTCGTCAATAAGATAATCAACCATCTTTACCTTCTTATATCTTTTACAATAATAGGCTGCAAGAGAGTATGGGGAAACAACTGCATCCACCAAAACCCTATCAAGATCAGCCATCGCTTTCTCAAGATTCTCTTCATAATCAATTCTTTTAATCCCTGGAAATAATTCCTTTATTCTCTTTAAAATCCTTTTATCTGTAACCTCCACAACTTTTCCTTTCAAATCATCACCTGTCTTTATCCTCCACTCTCTCTTCCTTATTACAATACTGTATCCATCAATAAAATAGGGAGTGGAAAAAGAGATTCCATCTATGTCCTTAACTTCAAGAGAGGAAATAGCAACATCTATATCTCCATCTTTAAGTGCAACAAGAAGCTCATCCTCTGGAACATTCATAATAAATGGGGATGCTAACATCCTCTCCCCTATCTCTCTTATCAAATCCACATCAAACCCATGCTTATCAGAGCACTCTACAAAAGAAAATGGCTTGTTATTAAGATCCATCCCAACAATAAATACTTTTTTCTTTAAAATTCTTTCAAGGGTACCACATTCAAGAGTTACGCTTACGCTATTCTCACCCTTTATAGCATCAATTTTTTTTGTTAAGGTTTTGTATCCTTCTTTCTCAAACTTCAAGATATATGTTTTTTCTTCAAAGGAATCTTCAAAGAGAAAATTTCCACTACTGTCTGTAAACTGGGAAATCCCCAAATTCTCTATCTCAACTTTAACACCCTCTATGGGGAAACCTGAAGTATCCCTTACTCTTCCCTTTATTATAACCTCCTCCTTCCCGCATGAGGAAAGGAGGAGGATTATGATTATAAGAAGGGTTAACCTCTTCACGGATTAATCGTGTATGGATTTGACATCACAGGACTTGGAGTCTTGCTCGTAGAAACAGATAGGTTATATGTTCCAGGATTTGATGGATTCCTTATATTGCAGAAATATGAAAATGAAATGTCTACTTTTCCACCTGAAACTACAGGGATTGGTGTGTATAGAAGTATGGATCTTGATGAGAGATATATTATTGGATATGAAGTTAACGGGGTGGAGTTTATACTCACATCTGAAGGAGAAATAACAGAGGGAAGAGAAGTGCCTACCGGAAAAGTGATCATTATCCAGTCTCCTGTGGAAAGGGAAGTAGCTGGTGAAAGGTTAAAGGAAATAAAGTATGATGCAGTGTATCCAGCCTTTGGCGGATATGGTGAGACCGTTATTCCTGAAACAGGAGGTGACGGTGGAAAGTATGTATTTATGTAGGCATACCCTACAAAACCATAAAATGGAACTTCACATTTAAGAACAGCTCCACCTCCAGAGGAAAGTGTGAAATATATCGTCTTTGAACTTCCTGTCGGAGTTATATAACCACTTCCAGAGACTATACTCCAATTGTAGGTAAGTCCATACATTGGATTCCCATAGGAATCGTAGGCTTGAGCAGTAAAGCTTCTTGTTTCTCCAATAGTCATACTTACATTTTGAGGAGTTATTGTAAGCCCGTAAGTTGTAGGATAGAGTGGATACGGTGGACAGTAGCTTGTATGGATATAGCTTGATCCATATATTGTTTTAGATGGAGCACCATAGCTTGTACTGCATGAGAGAACTGCAGTTCCAGAAAATGCAGGGTTAAGTGTGAATGTGGCTTGACTTGTATCAGAGGGATTCACAGTTAAAGTTCCTGCGCTAACTGGATTTAGGCTCCATGTATAGGTAGCTCCTGATAGACTATTACCAGCAGAGTCATACCCTACTGCAGTAAAGGTTTGAATGGGATTGGATAGAGAAATATATGCATCATGAGGGGTGATAACTATAGTATCAACATGAGATGGAGTATAAGCATTTATATAAGCATAGCCTACTATCCCACTTCCATCCACACGACACGAGATTGTAACCACTCCTGAATAAGAAGAGAGAGTGAATGTTAGAGTTTTAGTATCAGAAGATACATAAAAGCTCCCTGCGCTAACAGGGGTTACAGTCCATACATAATTTGTTACATTTAAGGGATAACCATAAGCATCGTATGCCTGCGCTGTGAAAACCTGTGTATTTCCGGGAGTCATATTAACTGACGCTGGAGTAATTTCTACCTTGTTGACATAATAGGGATAGTATGGAGGATATGGATAGGGATAGTAAGAATTTACATAGGCGTAACCAACAACTCCATATCCTAAAACTTCACATTTTATTGTTACAGTTCCCGGAGAAGTTAGAGTAAAGTATCCATTTGAAGTAATAGTTCCATTCCCACTACCTGGTAGCACACTCCAGACATAATTTACTCCATACATTGGATTTCCAAAAGAGTCAAAGGCTTGAGCAGTGAATAGCTGGGATGCACCAACTGATAGATTAACATATTGAGGAGTTATAACAACTGTAGATACATGTGGATATGTTGGTTGAGGAGCTGAAACAACGACAAATGGGTTTGAATATGTGGGACCATCAAGAGTTACACCTGTAGATGTCGTGGTCCATACCCTTGCCATATAGGTGCCTGAGGGTGTTCCCGGGTTGTGTACTTTATCAATAGTTATTTTAAAAGACCCCAAAGATGTCTCATTTGAGGTAACAGGTATTATAATCTGATTTCCAGATAAAACCACTCCACTTCCAGAAGCAGAAATACCTGAAGCAGTAATTGGGGTTAGGGATAAAAATTTTGCGTATGTTAAATCAAAACCTGAAGGAAACTCTATATAGATTCTGTCTCCTGATATTAGAAGGTTACCTCCACTATTGTCAATTAAAATATTCCATCTTGCATCCATGTTGTTTATAAGGTTATCTACTCCAGCTACTTCTGGTGTAATCCTTACCTGATATAGATTACTTGCCGAGACTGTCCCTGAAAAATAGCCGAGAACAAGTAAAATCACCAACACACTTAAAACAATTTTCTTCATGTCTCCTCCTTGATTCAATCAATATAGAGGGAGCAGGGTGTATCCCTAACTCCCTGAAGGTGGATATATAATAGTCACTTTTCTCTCTGTTCCATCCCAAAGAACCTGTGCACCAAAAGCTTC
>CAZNRO010000079.1:0-3757 GCA_964575745.1 uncultured Caldisericota bacterium
TTAGAAAAATTTGGTATATTTATAAAAAGAAGAACAGTCAACAAGTATAGAGAAGAAATGGGCATTCCCTCAAAAATAGAAAGAAAAAGGAGGAAGAGTAATGAGAGTAGCCATTAACGGATTTGGAAGAATCGGGAGACAAGTATTTAAAGTGCTAAAGAAAAAGTATCCTGGAATTGAGGTTGTAGCTGTAAACGATCTCTTTGATTTGCCAATGTTAATTCATCTTTTAAAACACGATTCTAACTATGGAAGTTTTGACGCAGAAGTTGAAGTTAAAGAAGACAGATTTATTGTAGATGGAAAGGAAACTCTTTTCTTAAGAGAGAGAAATCTTTTAGATCTCCCATGGAAGGATTTAGGGATTGAGGTAGTTATTGAATCAACAGGAGTTTTTACAGATGGCGAGAAGGCAAGGGATCACCTTGAGGCAGGAGCAAAGAAGGTTGTGATCACTGCCCCGGCAAAAAATGAAGATATAACAATTGTTCTTGGTGTAAATGAGGATTTGTATGATCCAAAAAAACATAGAATCATCTCCAACGCTTCCTGCACAACAAATTCCCTTGCCCCGGTGGTTAAAGTGCTTCACAAAAATTTCGTAATTGAGAAGGGGCTTATGACAACAATACATTCATATACAAATGATCAAAGACTCCTTGATGCTCCTCACAGAAAAGATTTTAGAAGGGCAAGAAATGCCGCAACAAATATAATCCCCACAACAACTGGTGCCGCAAAGGCTGTAACTGTAGTGATTCCTGAGCTTAAGGGTAAATTAAACGGAGTGGCAATGAGAGTCCCAACCCAGACAGTTTCCATCACTGACTTCACATGTGTTGTTAGCAAAAACACAACTAAAGAGGAAGTGAAT
Source organism: uncultured Caldisericota bacterium (assembly GCA_964575745.1). GTDB lineage: Bacteria > Caldisericota > Caldisericia > B22-G15 > B22-G15 > B22-G15. Next base: position 875 of record CAZNRO010000079.1, read on the forward strand.
AAAGTTCTTAAAGAAGCTTCAGAAACCTATCTTTCTGGTATTCTTGGTTATTCTGAAGAGTCATTGGTCTCTACCGATTTTCGTGGAAGTGAGTTCTCTGGAATAATTGATGCCTTACTCACAAAAGTCATAGAGGGAAATCTTGTCAAAGTTTTCTCCTGGTATGACAACGAGTGGGGATACTCCACAAGGGTGGCGGACCTTGTGAAATTTATATTTGAAAAGGGGGTTTAGATGCAGTTAAAAACTCTGAAAGAGGTAAGCTTGAAGGGAAAAAGAATTCTTTACAGGGTGGACTATAATGTCCCCCTTACTGATGATGGGAGAGTAAGAGATGATACAAGGATAAGGGCTACTATACCGACGTTAACCCACCTTCTTAAAGAATGTGGCAGAGTAATAATAATCTCCCATCTTGGAAGACCTAAAGGAAGAAAAATCTCTTCCTTTTCTTTAAAACCTGTTTCAGAGAAACTCTCTGAAGTTATAGGGAAGGAAGTAAGATTTATTGATGACTGTGTAGGAGAGAAGGTAAAAGAGGCATGCGCCTCTCTGAAAGACGGAGAAGTAATAATGCTTGAAAATCTAAGGTTTTATCCTGGAGAAGAAAATGCTGACGAAAAATTCGCAGAAGAACTTGCAGAACTGGGAGATATATATGTAAGTGATGCCTTTGCTGTGGCACATAGAGCACATGCATCAGTTTTTGTTCTTCCCACAATCCTTCCCTCATTTGCTGGATTTTTGATGGAGAAAGAGGTAAGTTTCTTATCAAAACTTATTGAAGAACCTGAAAGACCTTTTGTACTTATTATAGGGGGAGCTAAAATATCCGATAAAATTGGAGTACTAAAAAACCTTTTGAATAAAGTTGATACTGTACTTATAGGGGGAGGTGCTGCCTTTACCTTTATAAAAGCAGAGGGGTATGGTATTGGAAGCTCCATATTTGAAAAGGAAATGGAGAGTGTTGCAAAAGAAATCTTAACTGAAGCCAGTGAAAAGAATGTTAAGCTTTTGCTTCCCCTTGATATACATGTGGCAGAGGAATTGAAGGAGGGAGCAGATAAAAGAGTTGTGCCTGTAGAAAAGATACCTTACGATTGGTATGGGCTGGATATTGGACCAAAAACTATAAAACTCTTTACTGAGGAAATAGAAAAAGGGAAGACCACCTTCTGGAGTGGACCAATGGGAGTTTATGAGATGGAGGATTTTGCAGATGGAACCAAAGCAATTGCCACTGCCGTTTCTGAGAATAAATACACAAAAGTTGTGGGAGGTGGAGATACAATTTCAGCTTTGAACAAATTTGGATTGCTGGATAAGATGACCCATGTCTCCACAGGTGGTGGAGCATTATTAAGGTTCCTTGAAGGGAAGGAACTACCCGGTATAAAGGTGCTTCTAAAGGAGTAGATATGAAGATTATACTTGACGATTTTCAAAAACAGGGCATAAAGGAGGAGGAAAAGAAAAAAAAGTTTGATGCAATAATTCTGGGAGGGGGACCTGCTGGATTAACTGCAGGAATATATGCGAAAAGATTTGGTTTATCAACACTCTTAATTGAAAAATTAGGCATAGGTGGGCAAGCTTCTGTCACAGACATAATAGAAAATTATCCCGGATTTCCACAGGGAATAAGTGGTGAGGAGCTTACCAAAAAAATTGAAGAGCAGGCAGAAAGATTTGGAGTGGAAATAATTTTTGATGAGATAAAGGAGATAAAACTCACCCATCCCATAAAGCTTATCTCTGAAGACAATGAATTTGAAGCAGAAGGTTTAATAATTGCCACAGGTGCAGATCCAAAAAAACTTGGTGTTCCTGGCGAAAAGGAACTTACAGGTAAGGGAGTTTCATACTGTGCGGTATGCGATGCTTTTCTCTTCAAAGATAAAAATGTACTTGTCGTTGGAGGAGGAGACTCTGCAATAACAGAGGCTTTATATCTTACCAAATTTGCAAAAAAGGTTTATGTAATACATAGAAGGGATAAACTTCGTGCCGCCAGGTATCTTCAGGATAGAGCTTTTGAAAACGAAAAGATTGAATTTATATGGAGCTCTCTGGTTAAAGAGATAAAAGGAGAAAAGAGGGTTGAAGGTGTAACAATATATGACAAGCTTAAGGATACCACATGGGAACTTGAAATTGATGGAGTATTCATATACATTGGTCTTACCCCAAATACAAATCTCTTTAAAGGAAAAATTGAGCTGGACGAAAACGGCTTCATAATAACAGATGAAGAGATGAGAACAAACGTGAAGTTTGTTTATGCTGCAGGAGATGTGAGAAGAAAATCCTTAAGGCAGGTTATCACAGCAAGCGCAGATGGAGCCATCGCTGCCAATTCATTATTCAATGATTTAGAAGGATAAAAGAGACTTTTAATGTTAAAACTTGTTGGAGTAAGTAAGATTTATGGGAACAATGCTGCTCTCTCAAATGTTAGTTTTGAGGTTAAAAAGGGGGAGTTTGTATTCATAGTTGGTCCCTCTGGTGCAGGTAAATCTACACTTCTTAAGCTCATACACAAGGAGATAGAACCCACAAGTGGGGAAATTTTCTTTAACGGAGAGTCTCTTAAAGAGTACGACAAAAAAATATACCTCTTAAGAAGAAAAATAGGGATGATATTTCAGGATTTCAAACTCTTTAAGAGAAGGAATGTCTTTGAGAATGTATCTTTTCCCCTTGAATCTATGGGATATCCATTTTCATACATAAGAGAAAGGGTGGATAAAATTCTAAAAGAGGTTGGCATTTACGAAAAGAGAGACAGTTTCCCCCATACCCTTTCAGGTGGAGAGGGTCAGAGAGTCTCAATAGCAAGAGCACTGGTTATGTCTCCGCTTATACTTCTTGCTGATGAAC
>CAZNRO010000080.1:0-3386 GCA_964575745.1 uncultured Caldisericota bacterium
GGCAGAAACGATGCTTCTTTATCTTGGGCTTAATGGGATAATTGTCTCTGCTGGTCCCTCTCATGTATTAAAAGCTATAGGGATTCCAGAAAATCTTTACTTTAACACAATAAGAATCTCTCTTGGAAAATTTAATACTTTTGAAGAAATAGAGTACTTCTTAGATGTTTTTGAAGCAGGGATTAGGGAATTTAGAAAGAAAAAATAAAGGGAGGAAGATTTCCTCCCTTTAAAAATCTTATTTTACCCTTTATCTTTTATGGTGCGACATTTCCAAAATTCTGTGCAAGGAGAAGAAGGTCTTCTGTATCCACCTTTCCATCGCCATTAAGATCACATTTCTCGTCCCAGTTTGGATCTCCCTCTTGTGAGCCAAAAGCCTGGGCAAAAATAATTAAATCACTGGAATCTACTTTCCCATCTTCGTCTATGTCCCCCATAAGGAGTGTTATTTTAATAAGTTTTTCTGATAGAAGGAAGTTAGTTAATAATTCATTTTTGTCTGTATAGGCTGTAAAATCTGTAATTGAAATTCGCACTGCACCAGACTCCAATGCCTTAAACTTTACTCTAAATACCACACCTCCTCCAGAAACTCCTTTTTCAGCATCTCTTTCAACTGTAACCTTCAACTTACCATTTTCTTTATCTATTTCTGGAGTTACTGTTACTTCCATATCTCCTTGCTTAAAGAAATCTCCAGCTGTAACTTCTACCACTTCAAGATATTCAGGATTAAAATCAAGTTCAGCCACCACCTTCTTTATTGCTGCTTCGACTTTAGCAGTAATATCAACACTAAATTCAGTATTGTTTGGTACAGAATCTCTGCCAGTGATCTTCGCTACAGGGAAAGCTACTCCCTCTACTGTGAAATATCCAGTTTCTATTCCCTCTTGTTTTATTTTTAAATAACCCGGATCCGATGTATCTACTGTAAAAGCATAAATTTTGTATTTATATTTACCATTTTCCAGGAAGTATTTACCATTCATATCTTTTCCATTCCAGACAGCTTTGTATTCACCAGCCATTAAAGGCTCTCCCCAGATTTGTTTGATGAAATTCCCATTTTCATCAAGAACGTCTATCTCTACGCCATTGTACCTTGTTCTATACCTCATATCCTCTTCTATTACTAACTCACCAAAGTTCAACTTGAAGTGGAAAACCATAGTTTCATCTACACCATCACCGTTTGGCGAAATCTTTTCAGGAGTTACTGAAAGAAGCTCTAAGACTTTCTTTGGAGGTTTTGGAAGTCCTTTTTGAATTATTATTGGAACATGTAGGGTTCTATCCTCTGTTTTAAAGTAAACCACACCTTCATAGTAATTATCAGGAAGGTTGTCCTCTATATTATACATAAAAGGCACTCCAATAGTTTTTCCTGCTTTAACAGTGAATGTTTTTTCTTCATCCATATAAGAGAAACTAATACCTTTTACCATTGATAGTAACTTTGATGATACTGAGAATGTAGTATCTTTATCTGATACATTTTTTACTTCAAATATAGTAACATCATTCTTTGTGGATAGGAGAGTTTTTTCTGCTTTTAAAAAGATATCAAAAGGTCTTATAAGTAGAGGTGTTGTTGCAGCAGCATATACATCAATTCTTCCAGCTCCCTGATCTGTCCATGAAAAAGGAAGTTTGTTGCTCGGATTTTCTAATATAAAAGCGTTATTCATAAGTGCAGTTTTGATATCTTCTGGTGTCCAGTCTGGATGAAGTTGTTTTAGTAGAACAACAGAACCAGCAACATGGGGAGTTGCCATGGATGTACCACCCATAAATTCATATTTTCCATCTGGATAAGTTGAATAGATATCTACTCCAGGAGCAGAAACTTCTGGTTTGAATACGCTATCTGGCGTTGGACCCTGAGATGAAAAATCAGCGATGACTGAGTTTTCTCTTAATTTTCTTTTACTGAACTTGACTTTTAATCCATTCTTAATCAGAGATTTTAAAAGGATTCCATCCTTCTGCATTATAAAAACAGCAGGGATTTTTTTCTCTTCAGAGATATATTCTCCATAAGCATATCCTTTGGTTGGTCCTGGAGTGCAATTATATATAATAGCACCTACTGCTCCCATATTTACTGCAGGTTCAACTTTCTCTCCAAAGTATAACGATTTCTCAGGATACAGGGGACCCCTTTCTATTAATACAACTTTACCCTTAACATCCTTTCCTTCAAAATCTTTAGGATATCTTCCAAATCCACAATCTATAACTTCATACCCTTTTCCCTCTTCAAATTCAGGTGCATCTGCGAACTGTCTGTAAGGGATAAACACATCTTCATAGCCATCAGGAGATACTATATTTAACGATCTCCCAAAATCGTCACTTGCTGCTACAGAAATCGCTTTCTTTGCAGATGATGGCGATGATATAGGCCATCTTGTTTCTTTACATCTAACTCCCTCGTTTCCAGCAGCTGCTACGACAATCAAACCAAGATCTACTGCATTGTTTATTGCGTCGAGATATGAAGTTCCTTCACTGTTTCCTCCAGGACTTCCAAGAGAAAGATTAACTGAGGTGCATCCATCTTTTAACGCCTGCTCAACTGCTGCTAAGACGTCTGAATCAGATATTCCCCCTCCTGCATCTGTAACGACCTTATAAGCGTAAAGAAGTGCATCTGGTGCAACACCTTTTATTTTCCCATTCGCAGCAGTAATTCCTGCAACATGTGTTCCATGACCATGATATAGCCAGGTTGATGGGGTATTGTCCATTGGATCATCGTCATCGTCTGCAAAATCATATCCGCCCACAACCTTATCATTTGGAAAACCTGGTCCTCCAAGATCTGGATGATTGTAATCTATCCCTGTGTCTATTATCCCTATTTTCATCCCCTTTCCAGTTACAGGGAGACCATCCTCATCATTCATCTTCCACACTTCGGAAGCCCTAATTAATGGAACTGATAGGTCTAATAAAGGTTTGAATGTTTTTGTAATGAATACATTTTTAATGCCAGGTATCTTTTTTAGAGTTTCAATCTGATCTTTATCTACTTCTGCACTCACACCGTTGTAAGAAAGGAAGTAATCCCATCTCTTTTTAATATAGATTCCTCTATTTAGGAGAGTTGAGAGAATGTTTTCGTGTTCCTTCTCCACGTTATTAATGTATGTTTCTTTCGTAAAGGTGGACATTGGGAGATTTTTATGAGATTTAATGTACTCTGCATAGGATGGTCTTTCAAACTGAATTATGACTTTTACCTTCTCACCATTTGATGCTTTAACACTTAGTGGTGAGAATGTTATAAGTATAAGAATTACTATAACAAAAATTAAGAAAATTCTCCTCATAACTCACTCCTTTCTTTGTTTTTTGTAAATTTTAAAAAATTCTCA
>CAZNRO010000081.1:0-3378 GCA_964575745.1 uncultured Caldisericota bacterium
TCAGGAAGACCAACAATTGTGAAAGATGGAAGACCTGACGAAATATCCACTTCCACAGTAATCTCATACACCCTCAACCCCAAATGTGTCACTGCCTTTACCTTTGCATACATACCTAAAAGATAAAACAAATCTCCCTAAATTTCAATTACTTGACAAAATTAAAATTTGTTTTAATATTATTTAAGTAATGTTTAATATTTTTAAAGGAGATTGGAATGGAATTAAAAAGGGAGGCTAAAAAATGAGACTTCCATCAAAGTGTCCTTCCTGCGGAGAGGTGCTTGAGATAACCGAGCTTAGATGTCCTAAGTGTGGAACTGTGGTTAGGGGACATTACAAGTTAAGTAGATTTCTTACACTATCTCCTGAAGAAGAGAATTTCCTTCTCATCTTTCTTATCTCCAGAGGAAACCTTAGGGAGATTCAGGAAAGACTTGGTATTTCTTATCCAACGGCAAAGGCAAGACTTGAAGAGCTTCTTGTATCCCTCGGTCTGTATGAAGAAAAGGCAAAAAACCCATTGATAAAAGAGATTTTAGAAAAACTGGAAAGAGGGGAAATAACCTCAAAGGAAGCAATAAAACTAATAAAGGAGGTAAAGAAAAATGGATGATGAGATTTTAAAAAAACTTGATGAGCTGGTTAAGGTGGGGAAACTTACAGAGGAAGAGAAGGAAGAAATGCTAAAGGAAATTTTTAGTGAAGAAAGTGATAAATTTTTAATGGAGACATTTAAGGGGAATTATAAGAGAGTCTCCATTAACATTGAGAGTCAGGATGTGGAAATAGAAGGAAGCGATATAGACAATATTCAAATAGAAGAAGGGATAGATACAGTTAATATAAAGGAGAAAGATGACGAATTAAAGATCATGAGTAAATTGAAGGTAAAACTCCTTCCTTATTTCAATTTCAATAAGTTTATATCTGCCATACCAACTTTAAAGATTAAGGTTCCGAAAGAGATAGCTGTTAATATACATACGATTTCTGGTGATGTCAAAGTTAAGGGAATAAAAGGTAAACTCTCGCTTAAAAGCTTAAGTGGAGACACAAAAATTGAAGAATTTGAAGGAGATATTAAATTTGATTCTACAAGTGGAGACCTTGAACTTATCAGGGTAAAGGGAGATGCGGGTTTCCATTTAAAATCCGGAGATGTAAATATAATAGAGTGTAAAATTAAAGGAGCTCTAAAAACTTATTCAGGTGATGTTCGTATAGAGAAAAGCTTAATTAAAGGTCTCAAGTTCAACATCTTTAGTGGAGATATCAGAGCAAGAGATGTTCTAATTGAGGGAGACATAACAGGGAAAACTTACCATGGAGATATGGATCTTTCTATAAATTCTGATAATCTCTCAATCTCTCTCAAGACAAAAAGAGGCGATGTCAAAATTTTAAAAGATGGCGTAAGAGAGAAGATTTCTAATGAGAAGATTATAATAGGCGAAGGCAAGAATAAAATTGACCTTGTAAGTTTAAGCGGAGATATAAAGATTTTTGTAAAGAGACATGAGCAAAACTATATTAAAAAATAGAAACTTTATTCTTCTCTTTGTAGGACAGGGTATATCTTATCTTGGAGACGCTGTTTTTGAGATAGCTCTTATGTGGTATCTACTCCAAACAACCGGTTCATCCCTTCTTATGGGAAGTGTAATGATATTCTTTATGGTTCCAAACCTTATAACCAAAATATTTTCTGGAGTTTTAATAGATAGAGTCAGTAGAAGAAAAATCATGTTTCTCTCTAACCTCTTCAGCGGATTCTTACTTTTTATAAGCGCTATCCTCTTTCTTCTGGGGTTGTTTACAATTCCCATAATCTTTTTTATGTCAGCTCTTCTTGGTTTTATCTCTGCCTTCTTTGAGCCATCTCAGTCTTCCATAATTCCGTCTATCCTGACAAAGGATCAGCTTATAAAAGGGAATTCAATACTGCAGCTTGTTTTTAGACTTTCCTTTCTTGTTGGACCTGCTATATCTGGTCTTATTATGGCAAAGTTCGGAATTCTCTCTTTAATCATCTTTGATGCCATCTCGTTTTTTATAGGAGCTTTCTGTATCTATTTAATAAGATTGGAGGAGAAGGCTAACTTACAAGTCAAGAGATTAAATCTTAAGATCTGGTTTCAGGAGTTTAAGGAAGGAATAAATTTTATTATAAAAACTAAAGTAATTCTGTATCTTATAATTGCTCTGGCATGGATAAACTTTTTCTTCTCTCCTGTGGGAATACTTCTTGCTCCCTTTGTTAAGAAAATTCTTGGGAAAAGTGTAATGGATTTCGGATTTTTAAATTCTGCAGTTTCTGTTGGTACTCTGATAGGTTTTGTTTACCTCTCCATTGCAAAAGTCAAAAGAAAGGGATTTTACATTCTTATGGGATTTTTAGGAGCAGGGGTTTCTATTTTTCTTCTTGGTTTATCCAAAAACATGATAATGATTTATGGATCAATAATTACAGCGGGAGTGTTTGTTGCCTTTGTAAATAGTCCCATCATCTCTCTTATGCAGGAACTTACAGAGGAAAGGATGAGAGGAAGGCTCTTTTCCACCATGTCCATTGTTACAGGCAGTCTTGCTCCACTTTCCATTGGAATTTTCACATCTATTGCAGATAAGATACCTGTTGATAAACTTTTCTCTTTTCTTGGTTTAATGGTAACTCTTATATCTATTTCGTTGTTTTTTGTTAAGGAGATTAGAAGAGCTTGAAAATATATTGTTTAATCTATTGACAAAATCAAAAAATAGTGTAATATATCCTATGCTCCTTGACAAACAGTTTAGATTTAATATAATTCTTATTGGATTGCCGGCGTAGCTCAGTGGTAGAGCAGCTGATTTGTAATCAGCGGGTCGGGGGTTCAAATCCCTCCGCCGGCTCCATTTGTGGAGAGGTAGCGAAGCGGTCAAACGCAGCAGACTGTAAATCTGCCGGCGAATGCCTTCGGAGGTTCGAATCCTCCCCTCTCCACCATGCGGGAGTAGCTCAGTTGGTAGAGCATCAGCCTTCCAAGCTGAGTGCCGCGGGTTCGAGTCCCGTCTCCCGCTCCATACATCGTTGCGGGGTGGAGCAGTGGTAGCTCGTCGGGCTCATAACCCGGAGGTCGCTGGTTCGAATCCAGCCCCCGCAACCATGCCCATGTAGCTCAGGAGGTAGAGCGTGTCCTTGGTAAGGACAAGGTCAGCGGTTCGAGTCCGCTCATGGGCTCCATAGATGGAAATTTTTCCCTGAGAGATAGTTTATAGAATAAATGAAAGGAGGTGAAGTCTGGCTCTCTTTTTCTTTTTAGAGCCGGATAAAAGGAGAAATGGCCAAAGAGAAATTTGAAAGAACTAAACCGCATGTGAATGTTGGAACCATTG
>CAZNRO010000082.1:0-3354 GCA_964575745.1 uncultured Caldisericota bacterium
TTCTTCTCTACTTAATGCATCAAAAAATCTATGAAGCCAACCATTATTATAAACATGCTCATATGTGCCAGGCCATAGACCAAACTTCTCTCCATCATCACCATAAACAAGGATTTCATCCTCATCATAAGAAGCCTTTAAAAAAGAAATCATTTCTTCCACCGTATGGTAGGGGATCATATACCTTAAAATCTTTAGAATTGGGAATATATTCAAAGTATAGCCCTCTTCCTCTGTTATGTAATAATGAAACAACTCCTCTTCCTTTATCCCAATCTTTTTAAATCCATTATCATCAATAAGTGTGTAATTTAATCCTGCCTTCCTGATACTTTTTGCAAGATGGGGTTCCCACACCCTTTCTGTAAGCCAGAGACCTTTAGGATTATAGTTAAATTTATTCAAAAGATACTCGTTCATCATCTCTATTTCAAAGATTCTATCCTCCTCAGGAAGCAGGAATAAAAGAGGTTCGTAAAAACCTCCACTTATGAGCTCAATTTGCCCTCTATTTACAAGTTCCTCTACCAAATCAAAGTATCTGTTGATTTTCTTTTTCTCCATAAATTCAAAAAGGCAGCCTGATGTATGTAACCCAACTTTTATCTTTGGAAATTTAATTAGAGTTTCAAGAAACGGAATGTAAGCTTTTTGAATCGCATCTATAAAGACTTCGTCAAAATTTCCAATAGGTTGATGATTGTGAATAACTATAGCAAATTTTCTCATAACTATACCTCCCAGTTCTTACACTCGTAATAATCATCAGGTAGAGTAAACATTAGTCTTCCTCTCTGAGGAAGTCTTGCAAGTACCTTGTCTTCTACATAGAATAAAACCATAAATGAAACCTTTTCACCTCTTACAAAACCTAAATCAAGGAAAGGAATCTTAACCTCAAGGACTTTATCAAATTCCCAGACAGCTGGAATCTCTGACTCAAGTTTCAAATTATCATCTTCTTTAGAGAAAACAATCTTTCTCTTTCTTCCGTGTTCTCCTCTCAAATTTATTTCAAGAGAAAAGTTTTTAAAAGAAAGACCTGTATTAGAAAATTTCACAAGAAAGTAGATATTTTCCATATCAAAACCAAACTTTATTAACTCTATTATTGGCTCAGAAATAACCATCGCTCCATCAGATGCTTCACCTTTCCATAAACCTCCATTGACCCATTCAAAGAAATCTGTGTCCTTACCATCTATTAAAGGTTTTATTAACCACTTTGGCTCTATTTGAATAAGCATCTCTTCCCCCCTGAGAATAGAATTAAAGAGAAAATCAGGTGGTTTTTTATTGTTAATCTCATACACACTCATAAGGTGCCTTCTATAAAGACTATCAAACTCAAAGTGAGTTGCTTTCTGATGTTCATTGCCATACCACCAATTCCAATCTGATCCTTCTGCCGCAAATATAGCCTTTTTAGCTTTTTTCTTCTCCTCCTGTGTAAATTCTTCAAAATCATCTCTAACATGTTTTAGATATTTCCACGAAATGTTATCTTCTTCCTCTCCTATCCATACTCTAAAATTTCCTTCTATCCACGAGCCGGTGCTAATGGTTTCCAGTTCTTCTGATTTTACTTTAGATACTGCCTCAGAAACTGTAATCAATTCTATTCCTTCTTCTTTTTTTAAATTTCTATATATGTTTGATAGGAAATCAATCCCGGAACCCGGGTAAAATTCCCATGCATTTTCTCCATCAAGAATTATAAAAAGTGCTCCATCTTCACTTAAATTGTCTCTTATATACCTTACCCTTGACATAAAATCATTAACTGCATCCTCTGTTTTCATACTGGAGTATGTAAAACCTATCAAATCAGAAAGTGTATGGTCTCTAAAAATAACATTTACTTTTCCTAATCTATAGGGCTTATAAAGGTCTCTTCTTTTAGTTATCTTTTTGCTTTTGTATAGAATTATTTCATCAGTGGCAAACCACCTAAACCCTTGCTTTGTTATCAAGGGTACTATTTCACAAGAAACAGCCCCCTCAGAGGGCCAGAGTCCAGAGACTTCGGTCTCAAAAGTCCTTTCAATAAATTCTTTCCCCTCCTTGAGTTGAAGATTTAAATCTTCAGTTCTTGAAAAGGGTGGAGAGGGAAGTGGTGTATTCTGGCATCTCTTTGCTATATCTGTGCTTATAATAAGAGGCATTATCGGATGTGAGTATGGGCTTGTAGAAATCTCTATCTTTCCATTCCTATAAAGCTCCTTAAACATCGGTATAGACTCTTCTATTAAAGATTCCTGTTTTTTAAGTAAGCTTAGTTTTTCTTTCTCTGTAAATTTTTCTCCCTTATCTTTCAATCTTTTAAGTTCCTCATCCTCTCTCAAGGAAATCTCAGATATCCATGAGAGGTTAAATAGAATCTGTAAGTCGAGAAAATCTTGATCACTGAAGGATTTAATCACTTCATAGTTCTTCTCTTTGTCAAAGGAGTAACCTCTCTTGAAAAACAGCTCACTATACCTTGGATTTTTCTTTATTACCTTATCCCAATTAACCTTAAAGAAGTTCTTCAGTATAAAAATCTTCTCTTCTTCGTTTAAAGATGCAGGTGGTTTAAAACTTAAATTTACAAACAGATCATCTGTATCTTTATTTACATAATCAATTATTTGCTCCACAAGACATGGGGTAAAATTGAAAGTTACCTTTACATCTTCCCTGTCTATAAGTTTACCCATCATGTGATAATTTTTTGTAAGATGCAATCTAACCCAGGGAAGCAAGTATGTATCCTTTGAAAAATCTTTATAAAAAGGCTGATGGAAGTGCCAGAGAAAGGAAATGTAAAGTTTACTCACTCATTACCTCAACTCTTCTCCTTATACGCGATATTTCATTTCCTTCCTTATCCATAAGTTCAAAGATAAGTTCATGTTCTCCTTCATCTTCAAAGGTAATAGAAAATACTGGGTGCTCCTTTGGAAGGGTTGCTCTTTCTTCTCCATCCACAAATATTTTTACCATCTCCCCTACTTCATTTTTGAGCTTTATATTTACCACCACTCTTGTTCCAACCTTTACTTTTCCAGATGGGAATATAAGAACATCAAAATCACATGAATAGGTATCGTCATACTCAGTAGGTTCCTCTCCCTTTACAAACTTTCTCATCTCTATCCTGTCCTTTGGCGTACACTCTGTTGCAAGGAGACCAGAATCTATACATACGGGAAGTTCAACATACTCAGTCCTATGAATTGGACATTCAATTTTAGGTTCAAAACCCCTTATAAAAATTTCTCTCTTAATCTTTGGACAGTACGGTGAAGGAAGAAGTCCACTTTCAGGACACACATCGGCATAAACTATTCCATCTGGTCTCTCCCAATCAGT
>CAZNRO010000083.1:0-3342 GCA_964575745.1 uncultured Caldisericota bacterium
ACCTTCGGACCACTTGTGGAAAAACTTATAAGAGGTGAATTTGATCCCACAAAGCAGAAAGCTCTATGGCCCTCAACAGGTAATTACTGCAGAGGTGGTGCATACGACTCTTATCTTCTTGGATGTCAGGCAATTGCCGTTCTTCCTGAAGGTATGAGCAAGGAGAGGTTTGATTGGCTAAAAAGTATTGGTGCAGAGATATATCCAACACCAGGAAGTGAGAGCAATGTAAAGGAAGTCTTTGATAAGAGTGAGGAGTTAAAGAGAAAGTATCCTGACGAGATTGTGGTGTTAAATCAGTTTGATGAATTCGGTAATCCAATATGGCACTATGCGGTAACAGGACCAGCCATGGAAGAGGTTTACTTTAATATCAGAAAAGAAAATGATAAATTCAGTGCTCTATTTCTTACTCAGGGCTCTGCAGGTACCCTTGGTTGCGGAAACTATTTAAGAGAGAAGTTTCCGAGGGTAAAGATTGGTGCAGGAGAAGCTCTCCAGTGTCCTACACTTCTTCTTAATGGATATGGAGCACACAGGATTGAAGGAATTGGAGATAAACATGTTCCATGGGTTTTTGATGTGAAGAACATTGATATGGTTGTTGATATTGATGACGAAGATAGTATAAGATTGATCAGGCTCTTCAATGAACCAGAGGGAAGAAAATATCTAATAAAGATGGGAGTTCCAGAAGAGTTGGTGAACAATCTTGATCTACTCGGAATTTCATCCACTGCCAATTTAATTGGTTCTATAAAGATGGCAAAATACTATGAAATGACAGAAAACGATGTCATTTTTACAGTAGCAACCGATTCTATGGAGCTTTACAAATCAAGAATAGAGGAGTTGAGAGACGAGAGAGGAGAGTATAAAGAGATTGATGCGGCAAAGGATTTTGAAGATGTGTTGATGAATGCATCTGTTGATTGGATGCTTGAATTATCATACTGGGACAGAAGAAGAATGCATAATCTAAAATATTTTACCTGGGTTGAACAGAGAGGGAAGAGTGTAGAGGAACTTAACGAGCAATGGTATAATGATAACTACTGGAAAGAAAAATTTAACTCTTACAAAGAGTGGGATGAACTCATTAGAGAGTTCAATGAGAGAGTAGGACTAATTAAGAAGTACAAGAAAAGGAGGTATTAGAAGTGGCAAAAAAACACATAAGGATTTTTGCATTTGGAGGAAACGAAGTATCACCAGTTGGATTGAAAGATGAGCATGGAAAACCTATCATTCCTGACATTCCAATGCAGTGGAACAGGACTCGTGAAACAAGTAGGCACATAGCAAAGATTGTTAAGGAATTTCCAGAGGATGGATTTATAATCACTCATGGTAATGGTCCTCAGGTGGGAAATGTTTTACTTAGATCTGAAATTGCAAGCAATGTTCTTCCTCCACTTCCCCTTGATGTATGCGGTTCAGATACGCAGGGTGCTATGGGTTATATGATTGGTCAAATTCTTGGAAATGAATTGAAGGCAAACGGTATTGACAAAACTGTTACTGCAGTTGTAACTCAGGTTGTTGTAGGTGAGGATGATCCAGGATTTAAAAATCCAACAAAGTATGTTGGACCTCCATACTCAAAGGAAGAGGCTCTTAAGAGAGCAAAGGAGAAAGGCTGGACTGTTAAACTATACAAGAAGGATGAAGAGGGTAATGAGTTGTGGCGTAGAGTTGTTCCATCTCCAGAGCCTCTTGATATAGTAGAGATTGAAGCAGTTGAAGCAGCGCTTGAGAAGGGAGATATTCCTATAACTGTAGGTGGAGGAGGAATTCCCGTTGTAGAAGTTAAACCTGACGAGAATGGAGTGTACAAATGCAACTATGGAATAGAGTTTAAGGGACCTAAAGGGCTTAAGATATATCGTGGAGTTGAAGCGGTAATTGATAAAGACCTTGCTTCATCCCTTCTTGGTAGAATGCTACTTAAGAGAGCGAAAGAGAGAGGAGAGGATGTTGAAGTAACCCTTACGATATTTACAGGAGAAGATGGAGCAAAACTTTACTATCAAACACCAAAACAGGTTGATTTAAGGCACTTAACCCTTTCTGAGGCAAAGAAGTACTACGAAGAGGGACACTTCCCGCCTGGAAGTATGGGACCAAAAATCTTAGCAATAATTAAATTCCTTGAAGCAGGTGGAAGTAAAGCTTATATTTCCCTTACCACAAAGTACCTTGAGACCCTTGAGGGTAAAGCAGGAACAACCATTGTTCCAGATTAATAACTAAAAAGGAGAGAGAAGAAAATGAACCGCAGAGGAGTATGATTTTTTCTCTGCGGTTTTTATTTTTATAAAATAAGGGAAAGGAGGGAATTATGCACAGACTTCATGGAAGAGATTTAATTACAATTGATGACTGGTCTCTTTCTGAAATTATGGAAACTCTTGAAGTTGCAAGAGAGATGAAGAGAGCGAGATTCACTAATCCTTACAGAAATGCACTTTTAATGAAGACGTTTCTTATGCTCTTCTACAATCCGAGTGTTAGAACAAGACAATCCTTTGAAGCAGCAGCGACAGAGTTAGGTGGTCATGCTCAGTTTCTTGAACCAAAAAGCATGAGACTTAAAACAAAGAAAAAAGCCGGAGAGACTATTGAAGATGCTGCAAATGTTATGAGTAGATATGCAGCAGGTATTGGAATTAGACTTCTTGAAGATGCTATAGAAGCGTATGGTCAGGGTGATTACGTATTAAGGGAATATGCAAAGTATGCTTCTATTCCCGTTGTATCCATGGCTCATGATAAATATCATCCATGCCAGGCTCTTGCAGATATTCTTGGCCTTCTTGAGCATATGGGAGATGTAAAGAAAAAGAAACTGGTAATGATGTGGGGATACTCCACAATGGTTAGGTCCTGGTCATCTGTACATGCAAATCTACTTATCTCATCCAAATTTGGAATGGACATAAAACTTGTTTATCCAGAAGGATATGATCTCGATCCAGAGGTCATGGATATGGTGAAGAATAACGCAAAAAAGTCAGGTGGAGACTTTGAAATAATTTCTGGAGATTTAAATGATTTAAGGAAGGCACTTCAGGGTGCAGATGTTGTTTACGCAAGAAACTGGATGAGTCCAAAGAGATATGAGATAGGAAAAGAGGCTGAGATTGAGATGGCAGAAAAACACAGAGATTGGACACTAACCACAGAGCTTATGAAGTTAACCAACGATGCATATTTCATTCATCCAATGCCGGTGGATAGAAACAATGAAGTGGTTGATGAGGTGGCAAGCTCTCCAAAGTCTATAATCTATGATATTGCAGAGAACAGACTCCATGTCCAAAAAGCCGTTATGGCTTTAAC
>CAZNRO010000084.1:0-3318 GCA_964575745.1 uncultured Caldisericota bacterium
CTTCTTAACATCTCCTCGTATTTTCTTCTCTTTCTCATTGCCTCTTCGTTTAGTCTTCTCTTCTTCTCTTCGATTCTTTCCCTGGAAAGTTGGTGGTATTTCTCCACAAATTCAGGAACAGTCTCCCATACATCTTTCATGGCTCTATGAACTGATTTTGAATATTCATCGAGATCAGACATAAGCTTTGCATCCTTGACAAGTAAATCTGCATCCATATCTGTAATATTTGGTCTTGTCTTTCTGTATATATAACGGAATACCTTTGGCTGGTCTATAATTTGACATGGAAGGAGAAGATTCTTATTGAATGGCTGGAATTTTCTAATTGTGGAGAAAAGTGGTGACTGCATAATTTCAATTAGAGGTTTCTCTTTTACATTTCCACCAGAGAAGTGAAGGAATATGCATGGTTCTGCCTCTCCCTTATGATTGATATGTAGATACCTCCTTCCACCTGCAATACATCCTCCAACATAGGGAGCATCATTCCAGAAATCCATAGGCCATATCTGTTTTGTTGTTCTAACTCTTCTTATAAATTCTCCAAGTTTCTTTCTCTGCTCTGCCGTTGCCATTAGTTCAACGGTAGGTGCTCTTCCAATGGGCATGTAGAGGAAATACCATCCCCAGAAGGCACCCTTTTCAATAAGCATATCCAGAAATTCATCAGTTGTAACAGTATCCGCATTGAGTTTTGTATAAGTTACAGAAAATCCAAACAAAATACCATTCTCACGAAGTAAATCCATGGTATGCATTAATTTTTTAAATACACCCTTTCCTCTCCTCTCATCTGTTTCCTTTTCAAAACCTTCGATACTTATAACAGGCATAACATTTGCAACTTCTTTAAGCTTCTTTACCCTTTCTTCGTTGAGGAGTGTTCCATTTGTGAATACCTGGAAGGCGCAGTCTTTGTGTTTTTTGTAGATTTCAAACATGTCATCTCTTATAAATGGTTCTCCTCCAAGAATGGTGTAAAGGTATGTTCCCATTTCTTTCCCCTGCTCTATAACAGAGTCAACCACATCAAGGGGAAGATCATCTTTTCTTGTGTACTCTCCTGCATAACAACCAACACAGCGGAGATTACATCTCATTGTAGGACTTATAAGAATCGTGAAAGGACCCATAAAGCCATACTTCTTTTCCATTTCTATGTTCTTTGCCTGACCTATAATCAAAGTATTTACAAAGAAGTTGTAGCCAAGGGTGGTGAGTAGTTTTGTATCAACGCTCTTTAGAACTCTTGTTATCAGACTCCAGTAGGGTTCCTTGTGGACATTCTGTTTGGTACTCTCTATCTGCTCTTTATACTTCTTTATCGGAGCAAGAGCCTTAAGGAAGTTGAGAATCTTATCAAGATTTCTCTCCGGGTCTTTCTGGGCATAGACAAGGGTCTTCTTAAGAATAAGTCCGATCAAGCTTTCTTTTACGCCCATCTTTTTCACCTCCATACATAAAACTTAATAGGGTTCTTATGATTTCCTCCCTTTGTTCATCTGAGATTGAGACAAATTGATATTTAATGTCTTCCCATTTTTTGTCAATGTTATTAATACCCCCAATGTATCTTGAGAAAAGAAACATTGTAAGTGATGCGAAACTTACAAACACAATCTTTGAAGAAAGGGACATCACTAAAAGGTCTTTTAAGGTTTCAATCTCCTTCACATCTCTGAATAGTGTCATAAGGATAAGAAAACCAAAGACAATGAAGATAAGGGGTTTAAGGGTATTCTGTGAAAAACTACTCACTTTTTCAATCAAAAGTTCATTAAGCCTCCCCTCCTCCTTAGCTTCCATAAACTCATTAAGAACATTTCTGATCTCATCTACATAAAAATCAACCCCAGAATTTAATAATTTTCTTCCCTCCTCTGTAATAACATACTTGTATTTTGGTCTTCCTCTTTTCTTGCGGAATGTCATTTCAATTTTTAGAATCCCCTTCTCTTTAAAATTCCTCAGATGCTCATAGGCAGTAATTGGATTAACATCCATAAGTTCTGAGAGCTCCTTAACTGTTATGCTCTCATTCTTTCTAAAATGTTTCCTTAAAATAGACAGGATTTCCTTCTGTCTTTCAGATACCTTCTGTCTCATTGTAATTCAATTTTATTAGTTTTTTTTGATTTGTCAAGATATAAATTAATTTTCAAATTCTATTGCCCCCTCTGGACACCTCAAGAAGCACTCAAAACATGCAGCACATTTCTTATTATCAATGGTGTAGTTTTTAAGGTCTATGGCGGAGAATGCACAAATATTTAAACATTCCTCACAATCCGTGCATTTATCCCTATCTATAAAAAATTTCGTCTTTCCAAAAAGAGATAGTTTTCTTAAACTTGGAGGTTCTGGATGCTTTATGAGTGTCTCAAAGTAATCTCCTGTTAAATTCATCTGTGTAAGTTTGTAAATTCCAAGGTGTCTTAGGGACATGGATGTAAAAAGAGGGATGTTTGATGGTTTAAACCCAACGAGCACCGAACCAAGAGAGTCAAGAGAAACCATATCATCAGAAGATATAAAAACATTAAGATTAAACTCACTTCCCTTTATTTCATTCCCCTGGAGAATTTTAATTCCGTCAAGGAATGAAACTTTTACCTTCTCTTTAACTATCGAAAGTATTTCTGAGAGACCTTTGGCAAAATCTTTAAGATTTGCTCCATAAAAATAGAGTTCTGACCGTGTATATGATGGAACAAGAGTCGTAACTCCTGCAATGACACCAGAAAACATAAAAAATGGATGGAGCTTTATCTTTGAAACAGGAATGAGAGAATCAGCCCAGAAAAATGACTTTGGAAGATAGATTTTGCTTAAAACTTTTCTTTGGACATGATCTCCTGCTTTTCTCCTCTCCTTTCCTATTATGATTTTCTTATGTTTTGTCTTTTCAAAACCCTCCAGCATAAAAGAGACCACATCAACAGGATAGTTCTCAAGTATATCTATTATGTCTTTATCCTTTTCAAGCACAGAACTCCCAACCCTTACATTAACTCCTCTATCCAACAAAAATTTAACCAGCTCCTCTATAAAAACAGGGTTTGGAAAGGTAGGGAGATTTTTGTTTTTGTCAAAGTCTCCGTCAAAATAGATAAGAACCTTTTCTCCTTCAGAAAATTCTATATCTTTAAAGGTCTTAAAGGTCTCCCTTATAAAGTCTTTAGAATTTGTATAGTCGCCCTTTCTAATAAAAACTCTTGAATTCACAAGTTAATTATATCAACAGTTGAATTTATCCACAACATATGTTAAAATTATTCAGCACATGAATAATTTTTATTCAGAAGGTGAATAAAT
>CAZNRO010000085.1:0-1549 GCA_964575745.1 uncultured Caldisericota bacterium
AGATGCATCCATTAACAATCACCTTAAAGCTTTTGAAAAATGTGCTGAAGGCATAATGGGAAGAGGTGGATATGGTAAAGGAGAAAGTGACAAAAACTGTGGATGTGATGAAGAGCATAATGAAGGAGGAAAAGGTTACAGGAGAGGAAGAGATTAATTTAACCGGGTAGGATTAAGGGCTTCCATATGGAAGCCCTTTTTTATTTTTGTAAGATTTTATAAAATAGATTAGAAAGGAGAAAAAAATGAAGGGAAAGTTTAATGGCGTTTTTGTACCGCTCATAACACCATTTAAAGAGGATGGGGAGATAGATTTTGACGGTTTTGAAAAGATACTTAACTTCCTTACTCCAAAGGTTCAAGGTTTCTTTGTAAATGCGACTACAGGAGAGTTCACTTCCCTCGCATTAAAAGAGAGAAAAAAGATGATGGTTTTTGTAAAAGAGGTTATAGGAAAAGATGTGAAACTACTTGCCAATGTTTCTTCTACTTCCTTTAAAGAAGTTGAAGAATTCATAAACCTTGCAAAAGAACTTGAATACGATGCCATTGTTTCACCACCCCCATTTTATCTTATCCCAAACAAAGAGGGAATCAAAGATTACTTTCTCTCAATAGCAAGAATTTCAGAGATGGACACGATTATCTACAACATTCCTTTATGCACAGGCTACAGCGTTAGTGTGGGTTTAATAAGAGAGATTGCCCTTAGTGAGGAGAAAATTATAGGAGTAAAGGCAACAATAGATAGTCTTAGCTACATAAAAGACTTAATACTCAAGGTAAAGAAAGAGAGGGAGGATTTTTCAGTCCTTACAGGACTTGGTTTTTATCTCTCCTCAACCCTTATTCTTGGTGGAGATGGAGGAATCCTTGCCATATCACACATTGCCCCAGATGTTTTGACGAGTATCATTAAAAACTTTGAGGAAGGAAATCTTTCTTCCTTTAGAAAGAATACTGAATTTATAGCGAGGTTATCAGATATATACAGATTTGGAACCTCTTTTGCCTCAAGTATTAAAATTGCTCTAAAACTCATGGGGTTTCCAATTTCAGCATATGTAAGAAAACCTCTTGTTGTAGATGATGAGGAAGCTATTCTAAATATAGAGAGAATATTAAAGGAACTAAAAATTGTAGATTAGGGTATCATGTGGAGTGGAACTTTTTCAGTGTATCCATCTAAATGTTTTACTGTTATATTTAAGTCTTCATCCATATCAATCCCATAAACCTCGACAAGTTCTTTATCCTTCATAATTTTAAATGGTTTATCAAACACCCTGTACTCATTTATAAGCTCAGAGACAATTTCTTTCCTAAGTTTATAAAAATTAGAAATAACCTCTTTATAGTGAAAAACAATCCTCATCAATAATAAATCAAGAAAGTAAAATCTTTTTGTATCAAGAAAGATTGATGTGGGAGGTTTAAGAAACCTTCCCTTAAAATCCTCTTTATTCAGATTTACATTTAAGCCAACCCCTATTACCTCTCCAATGAGTTTATCTTTAAAAATTCCTTCACTTATTATTCCACATACCTT
>CAZNRO010000085.1:1649-3307 GCA_964575745.1 uncultured Caldisericota bacterium
AACTAAAGTATTTTCAATAAAGTTCTTTTTTAAAAACTTCTGTGTTGAAGGAAGAATCTCAAATAAAAATAGATTGTAGGGAATGTTTATAAGGTTAAGATTAAACTCTGAGAAAACATCTCTTTTAAAGGAAAAATCTTCAATTTTTTTAACTTCTCTCAAGGATTTGACAGTAAATAACTCCCTTACCTTTCTTTTCCTCTCAGGATCAATGAATTCATCTTCTATCTCAAGAAGCGGTATTATAACAAAATCTCTATCTCTGTACTCTTTATGTGGAATTTTTAAATCCTCTTCCTCAAGAATAACATCTCCATAGAATATAATATCCACATCTATCTCCCTTGGTCCCCATCTAAATCTCTCTCTCCTCCCCATCTCTTTCTCCAATTTCTTTATAAAGAAGAGAAGATCTCTTGGATTAAGGTTTGTTTCTCCAGAGAC
The DNA here is from genome assembly GCA_964575745.1 of uncultured Caldisericota bacterium. Lineage (GTDB taxonomy): Bacteria > Caldisericota > Caldisericia > B22-G15 > B22-G15 > B22-G15. The sequence continues at coordinate 2,094 of CAZNRO010000085.1, forward strand.
CATTACATTGAAAAATTTATTCTGCTTCCTGTATCCCCATGGCTCTGTTTCATAGAGAGATGAAACCTTTTCTATCTGAACCTTTTCCCTTAGTTTTGAAATGGTTTTTATAATTATTTTTCTCCTATCTCCAATATTACTTCCAAGAGAGAGAACAACCTTCATTCTTTACTCTTCAATGTAAAAAGCGTTATCTCTGGAGGACACATAAATCTGATGGGAAAAACTGAAAGTCCTATACCTCTATTTACATAGAGCTTTCCCCATTTTGTTTCATACATTCCCCTTATGTAGTTTGTTTCTGTTGGAGCCCAGAATGGTTTAACAAAGGGAATGTTTACCTGTCCACCATGTGTATGACCACAAATGATAAGGTCAAATTTTTCATCCTTAAGATGATTTACAATGCATGGTGCATGAGAAAGAAGTATTGTAAATTTCTTTTTGTTTAGCCCCATTGTTGCTCTTTTTATATCGTCATGCCCGGTGTATGGATCGCTCACACCAACAATATTTATAAAATCTCCATCTTTAAAGTAGAACATGTTGTCATTTATTAAAACCTCAATTCCGTTTTCCTTGAGCGTAGTTATAAGGGGGTCAATATCTCCTGCCCAATAGTCCCAGTTTCCAAGAACTGCATAAGTTTTTAGCTTCAACTTTTTTACAAACTCTTTAACCTCTGAAAGTTTATTCAATTTCTCATAGAAATCTCCAGTTATGAAGATAACATCAGGTTTTATTGCTCTTATTAAAAACAAAACCTCCCTTTCTCTAACACCAAAATTTTTTATGTGCAGGTCCGAAATCTCAAGAATTTTTATCTCCTCCATATCCTTTGAAATCTTTTCTGACTCAATGGTTATCCTCGTTACAATTATTATGTTCGGTTCAATAATAAATATGTATACAAGGATAAGGGAAACTAAAATTATAAACCACTTCAAAAATTTCTTCATAGATTTAAAAGAGGAAGTCCGTCTGAAATCTCTCTTTTTATCCTTGCATTTGATACAAGAATTGCCATTTCTATAAATGTGTGGACCTCTCCGTCAATAAGATGCCCACCAGCTGCCTTTTTATCTCTGTTCCCAAGATAGACATGAATGTGATAGGGTTTCTCTTCCCCCTTAAGAATGAATCCGCTGAAGCCAAGAAGTTCGAAAGGACCGGAAAAGAAGGAATTTTCATACTTTACAGTCTCTCCGTCATAC
>CAZNRO010000086.1:0-1255 GCA_964575745.1 uncultured Caldisericota bacterium
TGAATCACAGTTTCCTTTAACAAATATAATTTTTTCTTTAGGTATGGTATTTATAAATTCTGATAATTCTTCAGGTTTATATTCATCTGGTAATGAGTTTCTCGGTCCATGATAGAGAATGTCTCCTGCATGTATTATTAAATCTGTGTCCTTTAACAGATTGTATGCTTTTTTAAACCACTTAAGTGAGCCATGTGAATCTGACATAAGGCCAATTATCAAACCCATCACCTCCTTAAGTCTTTACTTTTCTTATATGCCGCAATTATTGCTTTCATTAAAGTGGATTTAAAACCGCCCTCTTCCAGTTTAAGAAGTGCCTCAACAGTGGTTCCTCCCGGTGAAGAAACCATATCTATGAGTTCACCGTATGTTTTTTTAAGTTCTCTTTTAAGAAGAACTGAGCCAATGACAGTTTCTTCAGAGAGTTTTTCACTTATTTCTCTTGGGAGTCCAAGATAAACACCGGCGTCACTCATGGATTTAAGAAACAAAAATACATAAGCTGGACCTGATCCACTTAGAGATGTTCCAATGTCTATAAATTCTTCCTTTTCCACATAAACATCCTCACCAATGGAGGAAAGTATTTCTTTAACAATCTTTTTTTCTTCTTCATTTAAACCTGAATCTGTCCACACTGTTATTCCTTTTCCAATCTCCAAAGGAAGATTTGGCATACACCTTACAACTTTCTTTGCTTTAAGATAATCCTTTAGGTTGATGATGCTTATTCCAGCAAGAATTGAGATTAGTATTTTTCCGTCAAATTTACCAGTTAGTTCCTTTGAAATCTCTTCAAGATTCTGGGGTTTTATGGAGAGTATTACAATGTCTGAAAAGTTAAGAGCATCAATATTTTTAGTTGAACCCATTACTTTGTATTTATCCAGTAGTTTGTCAAGATGAGTTGTTGTTTTTGTAGTTATAAATATGTCAGATTCCTTAAATCCTTTGTTTAAGAGCCCCTTAAGTAGAGATTCGCCTATCTTTCCACAACCAATTATTGAAACTTTCATTTTCTCACCTGCCCTTCACCGAATATTATGTATTTTGTAGTTGTAAGTTCTTTAAGACCCATAGGACCTCTTGCATGAAGTTTTTGTGTGGATATTCCTATTTCTGCTCCAAAACCGAACTCAAACCCATCTGTGAATCTCGTTGATGCATTTACGTATACACATGAAGAATCCACAGAAGAGAGAAACTTCATTGCATTACTGTAATCTTCTGTGATTATAGCATCTGAGTGATG
>CAZNRO010000086.1:1355-3169 GCA_964575745.1 uncultured Caldisericota bacterium
TTTGGTCTTTGCCAGCCTGATACCACTTCACCTACAGGGTCAGGGAGAGAAGCTACAACCTTTAAACCTTCAGAAATGCCATAGATCCTTTTTTCATTAAGAAGAAGTCTATCAAGTAAAGATTTAGACAATCCCTTCTCCTCACCTCTCTCCATATCTTTTTTATTTTCCTTTATGATGATATCTTTTTTCTTTACAAGTTCTTCTGCCATAAAGAGAAGAGCATTATTTTTCACCTCTGTTGGGAGGGTTGCAACTATATTTTTAACCTCAAATGCTTTCTTTGCCTTTTCAATTACTTCTTTCATATAGCACCTCTTTTATTCATTTTATTTATTTTTAAGCTCTCTAACAAGAAGAGGGAGAAATTCTCCCACATCTGTAACAATTCCAAGAGTTTGAGCTGATCCCCTATCCATTAGTTTTGTTACTACCGATGGATTTATATCTATACATACTGTTTTAACATAAGAAGGGATTAAATTGCCAATTGCTATGGAGTGAAGCATGGTTGACATCATAAGGATCAAATCTATATCTCTTAGAAGCTCTCTCATTTTTCTTTGAGCAACTAACGTATCGGTTATAACCTCAGGTAAAGGTCCATCGTCTCTTATACTTCCAGCAAGAACAAAAGGAACATGATTCTTTATAAGTTCATACATCACACCACTTTTTAAAACACGAGCTTCAACGGCTTTCTTAATGGATCCAATCTTTCTTATGGTGTTTATGGCTCTTAAGTGATTTCTGTGTCCATGTTCCGATATTTCTCCTGTTTCTATGTTTATACCAAGAGATGTTCCAAAGAGAGCATACTCTATATCATGTACTGCAATTGCATTTCCTCCAAATAAGGCATCCACAAAGCCTGATCTTATCATTTCCGCAAGAAAAACATGAGCGCCTGTATGCACAACTGCAGGACCTACCACAACACCAATCTTCCCATTTCTCTCTTTTATATTTTTTATTTCTCTTGCTACTGCTCTTATAAGTGTGCCCTTTGGTTTCTCTATGGAAACATCGCTGTTCATGAATTCAAATGGTCCAAGATTTCCTCTTGGTCTTTCTGGTGGTTCAATTCTTATCCCATCAAAGCCTGTAACGACTAATTCTTCCTTTTTTAATTCATTTATTGGTTTTGTTTCCGCCTCTTCTCCCTTAACCACAATTACACAATCCATTTCAGGGTTTTTTACATATATCCATTTTTTGTTAAGTCTTATATAGGTTTTGTGGTTTGTGGTTGAATAAAAGTTATCTGGAGCAACTCCATCTTTCTCTACAGGAGATAGGTTAACTTCTTTTTCCTCTGTAAGAGTGGCGCCTAATTTCTGAAGTTCCTCAAGAATATCCTCAAGAAGTTCTCTTTTTTCTGCCATAACAAGAAGCTTTGCATAGCTTGGAAGTTCTCTTCTTCTACCTATCTCAAACTCAAGAATTTCAAATTCACCCCCCATGTTCATAATAACGTCAAAAATCTTAGGTAAGATCATTGAATCAATTATATGACCTCTTAATTCTATCTCCTCTCTCTGCATGTGATAATTTTAATTCCTTTTAAAGAATAAGTCAAACTGTTAGAGAATTGGTCTATTGTCTTTTACAGAGGAAATATTTATTACTTTTAATCTTTAATAAAAATTTTATTTGACAATATTAAACAGTTAAATGTATAATTTTCTTAAAGAAAGGAGAAAAAAATTGGTTAAAAGAAAAGATGGAAGACAACCTGATGAATTGAGAGAGTTTTCTATAGAGATAGATTTCTTAAAGTATCCACTTGGTTCAGTTCTTGTTCAGATGGGAGA
>CAZNRO010000087.1:0-3133 GCA_964575745.1 uncultured Caldisericota bacterium
TAACTGAAAACTTTATAAAGGGAGCTAAAGAAACATTGAGAATAGCGAAGTTGTACGGAGTTAAGGAGGCGATTTTTAAAGATGGAAGTCCATCGTGTGGTGTGAATTATGTATACGATGGAACATTTAAAGGTAAAAAGATAAAAGGGAAGGGAATAACCGTAAGGTTGCTTGAGAAAGAAGGTATAAAAGTAATAAGTGAGAAGGATATTTAATGGTATAATTTAAAAGTGAATAGCTTAAGACAGGAAAAACTTAAAAAAGCATTTAAAAAGGAAATTTCAACTCTTTTAAGAGAAAAGATTCAAGATCCAAGAATAAGGGATGAGTTTCTTACAGTTACAGATGTTGAGTTCTCAAGAGATCTAAAGAGAGCAACAATTTACATATACATACACGATAAGGCAAAAAAAGAGACTGTTTTTAAAGGATTAAAATCAGCAACGAAATTTATTCAGGAAGAGATTGGAAAGATTATGAAATTAAGGTATACACCTATACTTACCTTTAAGGAGGATCAAAGTATTGATAGAGGTTATAGAATTATTGAAATTCTTGATAGGTTAAAGCATGAAGAGGATAATAGAGAAGATAATAAATAGTAAAACAATTCTTATCATATCTCACGAAAACCCAGATGGCGATGCAGTTGGTTCAACTCTTGGTTTATATTTTGGACTTAAGAAATTAAATAAAAAGGTTGTTCTAATTTTACCAAATGAGGTTCCTCAAATTTACTCATTTCTTGAAGGAACGGAGGTTTTTAAAACCGATTTTGATCCAAAAGGAATAGAGCTTGCTATAATTCTTGATTGTTCAGATATTGGGAGAGTTGAATCCCTAAAGAAGAAACTAATGAAGATTCCAATTAAGATAAACATTGACCATCATCCATCAAACTTCTCTTTTGGAGAATTGAACTTCATAAATCCCAGAGCATCTTCTACTTCAGAACTTGTTCTAAAACTTCTTTTGGAGTTGAATGTGGAGATTGATAGGAAGATAGCCAATCCTCTTTATGTAGGAATCATGACTGATACTGGTTCCTTTAGATTTCCTAATACAAGTATAGATACCTTTAAATCAGCCACTTACCTTGTAGAGCATGGTGCAGAAGCGGCATACCTTGCAAAAATGGTTTACAATATGAAGCCCCTTAAAGCTCTTAGGATTCTTGGAAGAGCTCTTGAAAAACTGAAGAAGAAGGATAATTTAATATACTCAGTTTTACTCCTTTCAGATTTTAAAGAGTTTGAAGCTTCAGAAGAAGATGCTGAAGGGGCAGTTGAATATCTGAATAAGTCAAGAGAAGCGGATGTAGCTATTCTCCTTAAAGAACGAAAGAAAAATTACTTTAAAGTGAGTATGAGGAGTAAAGATTCAGTTGATGTAAAAAAAATAGCTATGAAATTTGGTGGAGGAGGACACATTAACGCTGCTGGTTTTGAAATGGTGGGCAAACCAGATGAAATAATTAAAAAGATTGTAGAGGAGATAAAGATTGAAAGACTTAACAGGAATAATTAACGTATACAAACCACCAGGAATAACTTCGTTTGCTTTGCTTTCTATTGTTAAGAGGATAACAGGTGTTAAGAAGGCGGGGCACGGAGGTATCATAGACTTTATGGCTCAGGGTGTTTTACCCCTCCTTATAGGTGAGGCTACAAAACTTACATCGCTTCTACTTCTACTACCGAAAGAATATGAGGGTGAAATTACTCTTGGAATTGAAACTGATACTCACGATATATGGGGAAAAGTAATTTATGAGAAAGATGCAAGTCATATAACCTTAAAGAATGTGGAGGCATTGAAAGATAAATTTGTAGGCAAGATAAACCAGATTCCACCAAAATTTTCTGCAAAAAGAATAGATGGGAAGAGAGCCTATGAACTTGCAAAAAAGGGTGAGAAGGTAGAGTTAAAGGAGAAAGAGGTTGAGATATTTCAATTTGATATATACAACTTTAGAGAAGGTAAGCATCCTAAATTTAACTTTAAGATACTCTGTTCTTCTGGAACATACATGAGAAGCATAGCAAGAGATATAGGAAAAAAATTGAAGGTTGGAGGAACTCTTTCCTATCTTGTAAGAACTGCGGTAGGAAAACTTGAGGTAAAAGATAGTCTTCATCTTGACGATATTATAAATTATACAAAAAGCGGCAATTTTAATGACATGATCATGAGTATAGAGGATTTCCTTGATTTTATTCCTCGTGTTGCTCTTCCAAAACGTAAATTATTCCTATTTAAAACAGGTAATCAAATTAGATTCGATCATCCTTATTTAAGAGGAGGATATGTGCTGGTATTAAATTCCAGGGGAAAAGCTGTGGGGATAGGAAAGTTTTTTGAGGGGGTTGGTGAGTTAAAGCCTGTAAGAATATTTAACATATCATGAACGTTTACAATAATTTACCCAATCTTTATGATCTAAACCTATCTATTGGAAGCTTTGACGCTATTCACATTGGTCACATTAAACTTATAGAGAGACTATCAGAACTTGAAGGAAAGAAAGTAATTCTTTCTTTCTTTCCGCCACCCTTTATATTTTTTGGGAGAGAAGAAGGTGTGACTTTTTTACCCAAAGAGAAAGAGTTAATACTCAAAGATTTAAACATTGATGCAGTTATATTTTTACCTTTCAATAAAGATATATCTCTATTGAAGCCTGAGGAATTTATTAATCTCCTGTTAAGTAAGATTAGACTAAAAACTGTAGTTGTGGGAAGAAACTTCAGATTTGGATATAAGAGAGAGGGGAACATAGAATTACTCTCAGACCTTGGTGAAAGACTTGGATTTCGTGTGATAAGTGTTGAAGAGGAAAAGAGAAATGATGAGAAAATAAGTAGTAGTGAGATAAGAAAGTTAATTAGAAGAGGGGATATAAAAACTGCAAATAGATTTTTATTTCATCAATACTTTGTACATGGTGAAGTTATAAAAAAAATAGTGAAGATCAATGAATTAAAATTACTACCACCCCCTGGAATATATAAAGTGAAGATAGAAGAAGAATTTGTTGCATATGTTAGAGATGGTGAGATTTATATTCCAGACTATTCAGACGAGGGAGAAAAAAATATTAAATTCATAGAAAGGATTTAACTTCTTGGGTATA
>CAZNRO010000088.1:0-2998 GCA_964575745.1 uncultured Caldisericota bacterium
TGAGAATTTTTTAAAATTTACAAAAAACAAAGAAAGGAGTGAGTTATGAGGAGAAAAATTTTAACCTTTTTACTAATGTTAATCTTAATCTTTACAACTCTACCATTTTTAGGGGTTAGAGCTTCTAATGGTGAGAAGGTAAGGGTTATAATTCAACTTGAGAAACCTTCTTACGCAGAGTATCTGAAATCTCATAGAGTTTTTCCCATGTCCACCTTTACAAAAGAAACATACATTAATAATCTGAGGAAGGAACACGAAAACATTCTATCATCTATTGCCACTGAAGGAATCTATATTAAAAAGAGATGGGATTACTTCCTTGCTTACAATGGTGTAGGTGCAGAGGTAGATAAAGATCAGATTGAGAACTTAAAAAGAATCCCTGGAGTTAAGAATGTCTTTATAGCAAAAACATTTAAACCTGCTACAGATCTGTTCGTACCTTTACTTAAAGCTACAGAAGTGTGGGAAATGAGTGATGGGAACGGTCTTCCCGTAACAGGAAAAGGTATGAAGATAGGAATAATAGATACAGGAATAGATTACAATCATCCAGATCTTGGAGGACCTGGCTTTCCAAATGATAAAGTTGTAGGCGGATACGATTTTGCAGACGATGATGACGACCCAATGGATCCCCCTGAGCAAGGACATGGAACTGCTGTAGCAGGAATTGCTGCTGGAAACGGCAAAGTAAAAGGAATGGCACCTGATGCTTTTCTTTATGCCTATAAAGTATTCTCCAGCCAGGGAGGAGCAAGCGAAGACGACATCATTGCAGCAGTGGAACAAGCATTAAAAGATGGGTGTACCGCAGTTAATCTTTCTCTTGGAAGCACAGGGGGTAAAAGTGAAGGAACTCCAGAACTTGATACCATGAACAACGCAGTGGATTTAGGATTGATTGTGGTAGCTGCTGCAGGAAACGAAGGCATAAGGAGTAAGGAACTTCGCTGGCCCATTTCGGCTCCTTCAAGTGCCAAAAAAGCTATCTCTGTTGCTGCAAGCGATGAGGGCGGCGGAAGTGTAAACATTCTATCCCCTGGTGGATTTGAAGATAGATTTATTCCATTCACTTACGGTGATGGTGTGCCTGAATTTGAAGAAGGTAAAGAGTATGAACTTGTTGAGTGTGGATACGGAAGAGAAAAGGATTTTGAGGGTAAAGATCTAACAGGAAAACTTGCCCTTATAAAGAGAGGACCACTTTATCCTGAAGACGCTCTTCTTTTTGAAACCAAGTATTTCAACGCCCTTGCTCATGGAGCTGAAGGTATTGTAGTTTATAACTGTGCTCCAGGTCCTTTAATAACAATGGCACTGGGATTAGAAAATCATCCTGGAGTGGAATTAAAACCAGCAGTATTTATAATGGAAGAGGATGGAAAACTACTTAAATCTCTGCTTGAGGCAGGCGTAAAGACCTTATCAATAAATGGAAATGGACTTAAAGTAACTTTCTCCAGAAAATACAGACCTGATCACCTAATAGCCGATTTTTCTTCTCAGGGCCCAACACCTGATGGAGTGTTCAAACCAGAAATTTCAGCACCAGGAACAAACACATTTACAACAGCACCTGAAGGAAAATACACCTATGGATTTGGTGGAACATCAGGAGCAACTCCATTCACAACAGGTGCAACAGTTCTAATCAAACAACTTCATCCAGACTGGACACCAGAAGATATTAAAACTGCACTTATGAATAACGCCTTTATATTAGAAAATCCGAATAACAAACTACCCTTCTCATGGACAGATCAGGGAGCCGGAAGAGTTGATGTATATACTGCCGCAACAACTCCACTCCTTATAAAACCTTTTGATCTTTTCCTGAAACCAGGAAAAGCTCTCTTATCCTCAAAGGATGAAGAAATCACTTTTGAGGTAAAAAACGTCTCAGATAAAGATGTTACATTCTCAGTATCATCTGAAGTAATTTCAATGGCAGAGGGTATCAATCTATCTTACATGGATGAGGAAAAAACATTTACTGTTAAGGCAGGAGAAACTGCCACAGTGCCTTTCACATATAATATAGATGATAAACTCCCAGATAATTACTATGAAGGTGTAGTTTACTTTAAAACAGAAGATAGAACCCTACATGTTCCTGTAGTAATTCAAAAAGGTCTTCCAAAACCCCCAAAGAAAGTTCTTGAAGATGTTTCTATAAATCCAAGAAAATTCTCTCCAAATGGCGATGGTGTAGATGATACAATGACTTTCCATTTTAAATTAAGTCTTGGAGAGAAAGGGCTCTTCCATGAAGAAGCTTATAGAAGTAGAGTTACCGGAGTAATAATAGACATTCTCGACGAAAAAGGCAAGACAGTTCTTAAAAGCATATATCATAAAGTTTTAATGACAGGTGAATATGAGTTTGTCTGGGATGGTAGAGATATAGATGGAAACTTCTTCCTCGATAACGGGCGTTATCAATATAAAATTTATTCAGTAACAATTCAGAGCGGAGATCAGCTAAAACTTGTAGAAGAGGGAGCTAAAACCGGTTACTTTACAGTAGAGGGAGTTGCTTTTCCTGCAGCGAAACTTACTGGAAGGGATAGTATTCCAAAGAATACAGAATTTACCATTGATGTTCTTGCCAAAGCTGCTGTAGACCTTAAGAAGGTCCTGGCAGAACTTGATTTTGATCCTGAATATCTTGAAGTGGTAGAAGTTACAGCTGGAGATTTTCTTAAGCAGGGAGATGCGGGAGTGACAGCAACTCCAGAAATAGATAAAGAAAATGGAAAGTTGAAGGTAGCAGTTGAAAGAGATGCTGAAGAGGGAGTTTCTGGAGAAGGTGTGGTGTTTAGAGTAAGATTCAAGGCTCTTAAAGATGGAGGAGTAAAAATTTCACTCACAAGATTCACAGGATACGATAGTGAGAATAGACCTATGAACTTCCTTCTATCAGAAAAACTTGTAAAGATAACACTCCTTATGGGGGACATAGACGAAGATGGGAAAGTAGATTCCAGTGATT
>CAZNRO010000089.1:0-2818 GCA_964575745.1 uncultured Caldisericota bacterium
TATATGCCATCTTACCTCCTAATTGAAAAAAACTTTCACTTTCTATTCTATCACTTTTTTAATGTAAAAACAAATTTTAAAAATTTGTTGAAATTTTTTGATTTAATGGTAATGTAATTTACATGAAGATGAAAGAAGTGAGTACAGAGAATTTTGATAAAGAGGTTCTTGACGAGAAGCTCCCTGTAGTTGTAGATTTCTGGGCAGATTGGTGTCATCCATGTGATGCGATAAAACCTCATCTTGAAAGATTATCAGAGGAGTATAATGGAAAAATAAAATTTGTCACTCTTGATGTTGAGAAGAATTCAGATATAGCCACAAAGTATGAAGTTATGAATCTCCCAACTCTCCTTATTTTTAAAGAAGGGAGAGTTTATGGGGCAATAGTGGGAGCGTATCCTTACTCCAAACTTAAAAAGGAAATTTTGGGCATTCTCGGTCTGCTATAATACATTTAATGGATAGAGATAAGGAAAAAATTCTTGTTGAGAGGGCTAAGCACGATAAAGAAGCCTTTGGCATTTTATTTAACGAATATTTCTCCCTTATACTAAATTATGTCTTTAGAAGAATAGGAGATAAAGAGGACGCAAAGGAGATAACAGAGGAAGTTTTCTTAAAAGCTCTCTCATCAATTTCAACCTACAAAGACAGGGGAATCCCGTATTCATCATACCTTATGCGAATTGCAATAAATGAGGTTAATGATTATATAAAGAAGAAAAGAAGGATTATTTTAATGGAAGACATGGGAAATGTTTTTAAGGATTATTCCTTGGATGATAAGAGAAAGAAATTTCTAATAATTCAAAAATTTCTCCTCAAACTTCCCTTAAAGTATCAGACGGTTATTTCTTTAAAATATTTTGAAAAGATGAAAATAAAAGAAATAGCAGAAATTTTGAATAAAAACGAGAATACTGTGAAGACACTTCTTAGAAGGGGTATAAAAAGATTGAAGGAGGAGATAGAAAAAGACGAAACTTTTTTAAAGGAGTTCGGTTTAAATGAGTGAGATGGAAAAATTTGAGAAGGAACTAAGTGAACTTGAATTAGATACAATAGAGGACGAGGAGTTTAAAAGAAAGCTTTACCTTACACTTATGGAAAAATATAGAAGTAAGAAGAGATTTGTTTTAACTCCCTTATTCAAAATTTCCATTGTAATCTCAGTGCTAATCCTTTTAGCTATTCCTCTTTATCTTACTCTCTATCCGAGATTAAACAAAGATATGACAAAAAGGGAGGAAGTTACTGTTATGCAAAAGGTTGACACATCGTCACTATTAGATAATCTTACAAGAAATGACAAGCTCATCAATGTAAAAGAGAAAAATAATGAGGAAATCCTTATTTATGAATCTGGTTTAAAGGTTGTTAAAGTTGATGAGAAAATTATAAAAATTTCGTATGGAGAAGAGGTTCCTCTTTTAAAAGATGAAAAATATGGAGAAAGAATTAATCTCTCCATGCTTAACAAGATAGAAGAGATTATAAAAAATGATTCAAAGGTTGGTTTCCTACTAGAAGAAGGGGAGATAATTGAAAGCGGCAAAATTGAGAATAGTTTGTTTTACATAATCCTTAAAACTTCGGAGAGAGAATGGAAAATAATTGTAGATACAGAAAAGGAGAAGGTTATTTCATTCTCTTCTCCGCCATATTGAAACTTTTTTAAAATTTAAAAGTTAAAATGGATAGGAGGTGAAAAAATGAATAAGTCTGTAGTGTTGTTTGTGGTTAGTGTTTTGATACTATCTGTTGGGTTATTTGGAGTAAGTTTTGGAGGTACCAGAATGAGTGATATGGATAGAACAACTTCTGAAAATACTATATCGGTTACAGGTCACGGTGTTATTAGTGTAAAGCCTGATGTGTGTTATGTAAATCTTGGTATTGAGCTACAGAGAAAAACGGCAAAAGAGGTAAGCGAGGAGGTAGCAACTATTATGAGTAGCGTCATTACCGCTATAGAAAATCTTGGTTTTACCGATGAAAATCTTGAAACAGTTGAGTATTCTTTAACACCAGTTTACACATATCCTCAAAATGAGCCACCGGTGCTTACAGGTTATAGGTTAAGGAACATTGTAAAAGTAAAAATTACACAAAAGAACGAGGAAGGAAACCTCAACACTTCTCTTATTGGAGAGGTTATTGATGCAGCTACAGAAAATGGTGCGAATGTGATATCTGGAATAACATTTGATGTATTGAACAAAAAGGACCTTAAACTTCAAGCAATCACTCTTGCTATGGAAGATGCAAAGAAAAAAGCAGAAACAGCTCTTAAGGCTGTAAATGAAACAATAAAAACTGTAATTGAGATAAGTGTTTCAGATGTATCTTTCCCTTCGTGGAGTGGAAAGGATATGAATTTAAGAGTTGAGACAGCACCCCAAATATTTGCCGGAAGTCAAACTATTACTGTAACGGTGAATGTAAAATTTGGATTTTAATTAGAGGGGAGAATCTCCCCTCTATAATATTTTTGTTGCCTTTTTTAAGATTTTCTTGTCATTTTTAAATGTAATAAATTTCTTTGCCTCGTCAAAGTAAAACCAACCATACCCCAAAAATCCCTTCTCAAGTCTTACTTCGTCTGTTTCAGAAAAGAACAAAAAATAGTGTACCGTTTTATCAAAAATTTCTCCATTCTCAAAATACCTGTATCTTGTTGTTCCTAATTCACAATACGGTTCATTTACCTTTATACCAACTTCTTCTAATATCTCCCTTTTTGCCGTTTCAACAAGAGTTTCATTTTCTTTGACCTTTCCTTTTGGAAAAACCCAGGTTCTCTCCCTTTTTATAA
>CAZNRO010000090.1:0-2805 GCA_964575745.1 uncultured Caldisericota bacterium
GATGTTATAGTTATTGGCGCAGGTCATGCAGGATGTGAGGCAGCTCTTGCCTCTGCAAGGGTTGGAGCAAAAACCCTTCTACTTACAATAACTCTGGAATTTATTGCCCATCCCCCATGTAATCCTGCCATTGGTGGAGTTGGAAAAGCACAGGTTGTAAGAGAGGTAGATGCACTTGGGGGAGAGATTGCAAAAAATGCCGAAAGGGCAATGACACAGATAAAACTACTTAACACAACAAAGGGTCCAGCAGTCTGGTCTGTGAGAGTTCAGATAGATAAAACAAGATACAGAAATGAAATGAAAAAGGTGCTCGAACTTCAGGAAAATCTTGATTTAAAACAGGGGCTTGTTGAGGAAGTTATCGTTGATAAAGATAAAATAAAAGGAGTGATAACAAACACAGGAGACGTTTACTATGGAAAAGCTATAGTTATAACTCCTGGAACATTCCTTAAGGGCGTAGTTCACATTGGAAAATACATGCTTGAGGCAGGAAGATGGGGAGAGATGCCATCTAAAGGTCTTTCCGAATCATTGAGAAAACTTGGATTTAAATTGAAGAGATTTAACACAGGAACAACACCAAGAATAGACATAAACTCAGTTGATTTAAGTGAGCTTGAAAAAGATGAAGGATACAGTAAGCCAATCTCTTTTTCATTTGATACACCAAAAAAGGTGTGGGAGAATCAACTTCCATCCTATCGGGGAACCACAAACAAGAGAACAATAGAGGTTACAAAGAAGTATGTGGATCTTGCGCCATCAGTTATGGGTCTTATGGTAAGGACTGGACCGAGAACATGTCCATCCATGGAGGAGAAGGTGAGGTGGTTTCCAGATAGATACGAACATACCTTTTTCCTTGAAAGGGAAGGCTTTGATACGGTGGAGACATATGTTCAGGGAATGTACATGAGCATTCCGTGGGAATATCAGGAGGAGGTTTTAAGAACCCTTCCGGGCCTTTCCAATGTAAGGGTGATTCGTCCCGGCTATGCCATAGCATACGATCTTGTTGATCCCCGTGAGCTTTTCCCAACTCTTCAGACGAGAAAATTTGAAAACCTTTTCCTTGCAGGTCAGATAAATGGAACCACAGGATACGATGAGGCAGCTGGTCAGGGTATAATGGCAGGTATAAATGCTGCACTATTTGCAAAGGGTGAGGAGCTTATTGTCTTAAGAAGAGACGAGGCATACATAGGTGTTATGATAGACGATCTTATAAACAAGGGTATTGAAGAACCATATAGAATTACTCCATCCCATGTAGAGTATAGAATCCTATTAAGACAGGACAATGCCGATATAAGACTTACGCCCATAGGATACAAGGTTGGAATTATAAGTTATGAAAAATACAAAAAAGTTCTCGAGAAGAAGGAAAGAATATCGGAACTTATGAATATACTTATGAATAAAAAGATAACACCTTCAAGTGAAAATCTTTCCCTTCTTGAATCCCTTGATGAGGAACCAATAAATACCCCATACACCCTCTTTGATCTAATGAAAAGACCAGGCTTTGGAATTGAAAAACTTAAAAAGATCTTTCCAGAGGTGAAAGAGTTTCCAGAGGATGTGATTTTTGAGGTGTGGGTTGAGGCAAGATACTCTGGTTATATAAAGAGACAGAAGAGAGAGATAGAGGAGTTAAAGAGATTAGAGAAAATTAAGATACCAGAGGATATTGACTACAATCTTGTTCCAAACCTTTCAAAGCAATCAGTGGAAAGACTCAACTATTTTAAGCCAAGGAACATGAAAGATGCAAAGAATATAACAGGTGTGACTCCAGCAGACCTGTTGAATCTCCTTCTCTACATTGAGAGGAGAAAGAAGCCTCCTAAGGAACTTGAATAGTTTTTTCTAACTCAACAAGTTTATTTCCGTAAAGGTCGTATATCTTAAAAACAATTCTGTATGTTCCCCTTGAAGTTACTTTAAACCTGAACTCAAATGGTGTTTGAGCAAGCACTCCCTCTCTTTTTCCATTTATAAAGACTTCAGCAGTGTACGAATAACTTGGCGGGTTTTTAATGTAAACTCTTACAATGTCTCCAACCTTTGGTTTGATGGGAAGAACTATCATTTCTGTTTTTCTTATTTCAGGCATAACTTTAATGTTTTTCCCAGTCTTTGAGACAACCTCTCCAATGCTACTCCAGTGAATAACAGAGATATAGTAATTTCCCGGCCTTGATGGAGACCACATCAGTTTCAAAGGATAGGTTTTTAAGTATGTTTTCTCTCCATTTATGTCAATTTCAATGGTATCCCCTGACTTAAAAAGTGGAGAGACTATCTCAAAAACTACGATTTCATTTGTATAAACTGTATCAGGTGCTATAAGCTTTAGGTATTCATAACCACCACTGCAGTCACAGTACTCCTTCGGCATGTCATCTGGGTCTGTGAAGATCTTTTCCTCCACCATATCAGGTGGACAGTCATCTGTTGCTATTAGATTCGTGCCTTTGCATACCTTCACCTTATAGGGCTTGTGATATGAGCAGTTTGGAATGGATATACCCTTAATGGAAAAATCGTATCTTTTTCCTTTACAGTAACTTGTGGCTATTAAACCAGTCTTGGTGCAGAACGCTCTTACAACTATCCCTTCTGGTCTCTCCCAATCAGTGGGTTCCTTCATCTTTAAGAGTTCTTCAAATACTCTCTTCCATACTCTTCCTGCAAACCTTGCACCCCAGTTCTTAACACCTTCAAGTCCAATAAGTTCCTTGTCTGAGCCTATGTATGTTGAGACTGTAAAGTCCTGTGTGTATCCTATGAACCATC
>CAZNRO010000091.1:0-2696 GCA_964575745.1 uncultured Caldisericota bacterium
TGTCCTTCTTTCACTGCATCTTTATTAAGGACATTTTGAGCTTCTTCAAAGACAGCTATGCATTCAATTAATTTACCCCGAGTAATATTTCTAACATTATACCGAAAAATTCCTTCTAAGATAATATTGGATAATGAGATGCCGATCTCCAAAGGCAGAAGACTCAAGTCAACTATTACCGTTCTTCCTCGTGCAAGATGCCACATTATATCTGTAACAATGTTTGGGGCATTTGAATTGTGTAATGGTAAAAGCCACCTTAAATTCCTTCTTAAAACAGGTTTCTGGGCATCTGTTGCTTTTAGTTTTTCAAAAAGAGTTTCCCATAGCTTCTTTTCCCTGTCTCGGTCAATTCGAGGATTTTCGTAAAGTCGAGCTAATTCTACAAGGCTTTGAGGTGTTTCAGTTAAATCTCTGAAGTTCCTTATTGCTGCTGCTTCTTCTCTACCTGCTTCTGGAAAAAGAGAGGCAATTTGCCAAGGTTTTAAAAGTTCTAAATTTATAGGAGCTTTTATCCAAACATTTCCATATCTTGAGGTATCATAATCCCTTCTATTCGTATAAACAACTAAATTGTTTCTAATTTCAGGAATATCTGCAAGACCTATGATCTTTCTGTTAGGATCGCCAAAAGCATATTCTCCTTCCATGTCAAAGATAAGCAAACCATCACCTGTTAAAGAAGCCAAAGACATTATTAGCTTGCATAAATTGCTTTTACCATATCCTGTTCTAGCAAAAATTGCTGTTCTTTTATTCTTAAATTTTTCTAAATCAAAAGTCACCTCTATATTTTCTTCGCCAAAACTTTTTATGTCTTCTCCTATAGAGAGATATCCAATAGGAATGGGATTAGCTGCATCCTCTAATCCTGCACTTGTTATGATTTTGTATTCTTCTTGAGTAGGATACCGGCAAATAGAAGTTAATTCAGGAAGTATTCTATAATCTGTTCTTATCCTCCGATTTTCAAAATCTATTTCTCCTAAAACTTTGAGTATATAATACCTAAAAAATAATGCCTTTTTCTCCTCCTCAGAAAGTTCTCGACCTACTCCACTAATCTCTCTTACATATTTCTCAACCAACGCCCTTATTCTTTCATTTTTTGTTGCTTGAAAGTCTCCATAAGAAAATTCTTCAACTCTTACCAGTAGTTTTCTTCTCATAAATTCTGTTTCTTCAATGATTAAGAATTCCCCCAACTTAGGAGACTTTTCTCTTTCTTGAAAAGCCACCACTATTTCCAATTGATCTTTTTCTTTTCCCCTACCTATAACAACACCAACTTTTTTACTCATGTTTTCCTCCTCCTATATTTCTAAACTCTTAAGTATATCATAAACATCAGGCGGTAAAGTTCGCCTCAGGGTGTTTTCCAAAAGATATACTTTATCTTGGGTAAATACTACCTTTTCATGAGCCTTTTTAAGTGCATAAGGATATCCTGGAACCGGGTAAGAAGTCGCAGTTGAATGCTCTGCTACACCAGATAATATTATTAATAGATTATTAAAGGAAGAATCTGATTCAAAGCAATAATGAGGTATATCAACAGCAAATATGTTCTTGCTTCCCGGTAAGGGATCGAATCGGACTATCGCGTATCTACCAAATCTCATTTTAGGATTCTCTTCATCTGTTCCATGATACCTTACCAATCTATACCCCAGTTTTTCGAACACCTCGGGGTTTAATTTTATTAGAAAGGCACCTTTTCTATCAAAAACATTGTAATGCTTTAACCACATGGTTATAAGAGGACTACTCAAGAATTTTGATGTCTTGGCAATACCAAGTAAGGGAACTCCTATATTCTTAAAAATCTTAGAGAGTCTTTTTGCATGATCTTCTCCCATATGATCAAATCTCAAAGTTCCATCCCTTAATAAAACTGGTTGAAGGTTGTTGGGAAGTCTTTGGTAAATTTCTTTTAAAGACAGGGCAGTTTGATAGAGTTTAGCCCATTCCAAGAGCTCTCTTACAAAATCTCCAAGAATATTTATATTTATATAGCATCCTTTGGGCATTATCCCTTCCTTAGTAATTTTTTCCCAGCCCATCTCGCTTACAAAGTCTTTTATCATCTTATCTTCTTTCACTACCTTGTTAAGTTGATTCTTTACCTGCTGTTTTTTATCTTCGTCTCTTAGAATTGGATTCATCCAAAATACATAAGATTTTGGTGTCTCGTCTTCTGACGAAGCTACTTGAAGAAGCATAATACCCATTTCTCTTAAAATACCCCCAAATAGGCTTTGTCCAGCATCTACAGCTACTGCTGCAGAAATTTGCAGAGTACTCCTTCGATTAAGTTCATAAATTTCGGGTTGCGGAAGGGAATCAACTTCTTTTTTAATAATTTCAAGTTGATTTTTGAGAGAGTTTTTAGCCTGATTTACTATTTCCATTATACCTCCTTAACAATTGCACCATTTATAAATTTGAATATATAGAGCGGTTTTGTGTATTACCATTTTTTATTTTAATAAAAGTCTTTCTGCATGCTTTCATTTAATTTACCGAGCCTCTTCCTCCTTTCCCAGATAAGTGAGCTTTAATTTATTTTATCACTTTTTGAAGATTTAGAGGGTTTTTTTAACTTATTAAGTTTATCCTCTTTAGCTTTAATATAACCATAATTAAAAAATCAAAAAATATTTTAAAAATCATATGACTTTTTTATGACTTCTTTC
>CAZNRO010000092.1:0-2647 GCA_964575745.1 uncultured Caldisericota bacterium
GTCTTCTCTCATAATCATTTAAGTATAGAATATAAAGAGGCTAAATTCAAGAATGCAACTGTAGGTGCCAGGCACCTGGCGTTGCATTTTTAAGGGGAGGCAGCTGCCTCCCCTTCTCAACCTTATTTTACGAGCTTTGCCCCTTCATCAAGGGCTTTAAAGTTTACCTCCACTAAGTGCTTCTTTCTTTCACCCAAAAATTTCTCTACTGCTTTCTTTATCTCATCAAGAGGAATTATACCTGTTTTGGCTATAAAGGCACCAAGAACAATCATATTAGCTGTTAAAGGATTTCCAATTACATCTTCAGCAATTTTATTTGCAGGAATTTCTAAAACTTCAATGTCATCTCTTTCAACTTTTCTGTCCACAAGAGATGAATTTACAATAAGAAGACCACTCTTTTTAACTCTTGGTTCAAATTTATCAAGAGATGGTCTATTCATTACAATTATATTATCACTTGTGGCAAGAACAGGGGATGCAATAGGTTTATCAGAAACAATCACGGTACAGTTTGCTGTTCCTCCTCTTGTCTCAGGTCCATAGGATGGGAAAAATGTAGCATTAATACCCATTCTCGTAGCAGCTTCGCATATAACCTCTCCAGCAAGCATTACTCCCTGACCACCAAAACCAGCAATTATCACTTCAAGGTACATCACTCCACCCCCTCTTTAACTTTAAACTCTCCAAGAGGATAATAAGGGATTAACTCTTTTTCTATTCTATCAAGGGATTCAACAGGAGTCATATGCCACTGAACAGGACATGCAGAGAGAAATTCAACCATTGAAAAACCTAATCCTTTAAGTTGAGCATTGAATGCCTTCCTCAAAAATTTCTTGGCCTGAACTATTCTCGCTGGTTTATTAACAGCTGCCCTTGCAATATATGCTGGTCCCTCAAGAGTTGCAAGCATCTCACTTACTCTTATTGGATAACCACAAACATTTGGATCTCTCCCGTATGGACTCGTGGTAGTTTTCTGTCCGACAAGAGTTGTAGGTGCCATCTGTCCACCTGTCATTCCATAATTTGTGTTATTGATAAACACGACAGTAATCTTTTCGCCTCTTGCTGCTGCATGTACAATTTCAGCCATACCAATAGATGCAAGATCACCATCGCCCTGATATGAAATTACAAACCTATCAGGTCTTGCTCTCTTTATACCTGTTGCCATAGCAGGTGCTCTTCCATGAGCTGCCTCAACTCCATCTGTTTTAAGATACTCATACCCGAGGACAGAACAACCCACAGGCCAGACTATCACAGTCTTCTCTAAAAGGTTCATTTCATCTATAAGCTCTGCAACTAATCTATGGATAATCCCATGATGACATCCTGGGCAGTAGTGGGTATTCTTCTTCTCTAAGGATTTTGGAAAGGTGTATATAGGCTTTACAGTCATTTTATTTCACCTCCTCAAGTTTTTTCTTGAAAAACTCCTTTATCTCATCAACTGTTGGAACCATTCCTCCCGTTCTTCCATAAAAGAATACTGGTTTTTTATCCTTTATCGCAAGGTTTACATCTTCAAGCATCTGACCAAGATTCATCTCCACATCAAGGAAGAATTTAACCTTATCAACAAATGCTTCAAGCTCTTTATATGGGAATGGCCAGAGAGTTATAGGTCTAAACAAACCAACCTTTATACCCTCTTCTCTTAATTCATCTACGACAGATTTCACAATTCTTCCTGTGGTTCCAAAAGCAACAATTAGATACTCTATATCATCACACCTATATTCTTCCCATCTCTTTTCCTTTTCTTTAATTTCTTTATATTTCTCTTGTAGAGCAAGATTTATCTTTTCTAAACCTTCAGGTCTAAGATCAAGGGAAGTTATTACGTTTTTGGATCTCCCTTTTGCACCGGTTGTTGCCCACGGCTTTTCCGGTAAATCTTCAGGTTTTATATCGTATTTAAATTCAACTGCCTCCATCATTTGTCCAAGAATTCCGTCAAGGAAAAGTGCCACAACCATTCTATACTTATCTGCAAGATCAAAAGCTACTGGAACTAAATCTACAACCTCCTGGACTGTAGATGGTGCAAGAACGATTAGATGATAATCACCATGTCCACCGCCTTTCGTTGCCTGAAAATAATCTGATTGAGCAGGTTGTATATCTCCAAGACCTGGGCCTCCTCTAACGATGTTTGCCACAACTGCCGGAACATTGGAACCAGATATATATGAAATTCCTTCCTGCATAAGTGAAAAACCAGGAGAAGATGTTGATGTAAACACTCTCTTCCCTGCACATGCTGCACCATAAACCATGTTTATTGCAGCAACTTCACTCTCAGCTTGAAGGTATGTTCCTCCAACAAGGGGGAGCTTTCTTGAGAAATACTCTGGAGTTTCATTCTGAGGAGTTATTGGATATCCAAAAAACAATCTGCAACCAGAACGAATAACTGCTTCTGCAAGTGCTTCTGCTCCTTTCATAAATATCTTTTCACTCATTTTTTCACCTCCTCCTTGATCCTAAAAACCTCAATGGCTGCCTCAGGACAAACCTGAGCGCAAATTCCACACATTATACACCCTTCCTCATCAATAAGTATTGTTGGGTGATAACCCTTGGAATTTAAACTCTTGTCCATCGCTAACACATGAGTGGGGCAAAAATG
>CAZNRO010000093.1:0-2621 GCA_964575745.1 uncultured Caldisericota bacterium
AAAGGAATTATAACACAAGGTTAAACTTCGCCTGGTGCAAACCTGCAGTTACAATGCCTTTCCTCTGGAATAAGTTTAACCACCTCAATTATTATTTTCTTTAATATTTCACTCTTTTCATCCATGAGTTTCTTCACCTCTTCATGGGTTATCATCTCATCTGTTATTCCTGCAGCAAAATTGGTTACTATTCCAATGGAGGCATAGCAAAGTCCCAACTCTCTGGCAAGGGTAACTTCAGGAACACCTGTCATACCAACAATATCGCCACCAAGAATCTTTAGCATCTTTATCTCTGCTCTTGACTCATATCTTGGTCCATTCATAGCAACATATGTTCCAGCAAAATGAAATCTTACCCCTTCCTTCTCCATGACTCTTCTTATAACATCTCTCATCTCCGGGCAGTATGGATCTGTCATATCTGTATGAACAACCTTCCCCACAGAGTCAAAAAATGTAAAGTCTCTATCATGGGTAAAGTCAAGAAATTGGTCTATTATCACAAAATCACCTGGCTTCATATTCTCATTCAAAGAACCTGAAGCAGATGTTGCAAGTATTCTTTCAACGCCAATTTCCTTCATAGCCCAGATGTTTGCCTTGTAGGGAATAAGGTGAGGTGGAATTGTATGGGTTTTTCCGTGTCTTGGCACAAAAACAACTTCTCTGTCACCAATCTCTCCAATGCTAACCTCAACACTTCCAAATGGGGTTATTATCTCTTTCTTCTCCCTCTCTTTCACACCAGGTAAATCGTAGAATCCACTCCCTCCAATTACACCAAATTTCTTTCCCATAACTCCTCCTTTACTCTCTTTGAAATTTTATCAGCAATTCTTATTGGCTCTGGAATTCTATATTTTACACATAGAGATAACACTATATCTTTAGATTTTTCTATGTCTATCATATTTCCAGGAGAAACAAAAAGTGGTTTTACTTTATCCCTTGTTCTTAACACCACTCCAATCTTCCTATTTTTATTAAATATGTATGTAAAACTCCCCTTCTTCTCTTCAGGTTCAACAAACTTACCAAAGAGATGACTCTTTGCAACACCAATTGTCGGCTTTTCAATGAGAATTCCTATGTATGTGGCAAGACCAAGTTCTCTTGGGTGTGCTATTCCCTGCCCATCCACAAGAACCACATCAATCTCTTTTAAATCAAAATGTTTTTTTATTGTCTTTACTGCATAGGGACCCTCTCTAAACGAAAGAAAAGTTGGAATGTATGGGAAAACGACCTTCTCCTTTTTTACAGCAACATCTTTAACTTTTCCTTCTAAAACATCATACTCTACGACAACTGTGTATTGAAAATCTCCCTTGTATGAAACATCTACACCAAGAACGGTTTTCACCCTGTCTATATTTCCAGAGAGAACTATTCTTTTCCTTAAATTCTTCTGAATTTTAACAAACCTTTTTAAAATTTTATTCATTATCGTAATAAAACCAAATTGAATAATGGGTCTTTCTTTTAAGTCTATCAACAGCGTAAAAATCTATATACTCTTTTTTTACTTTAAGTGTGGTATTGTCAATGACAAAAAAGCCAAAAATTTTAAAATCATCCTTTTCTTCTTTAAAGGATATGTTTGAAAAGTATACGGTGGAACCAGCGTACTTAAGGGTCAATCTCAGAGGATAATCCTTTATAAACAATACAGAATCGTTTATAAGTTTTATGACATAAGGAAGATACTGCTCTTCTTCAGAAGGAAACGGTTTTCCATTGTATCTAAACTCGTTATTTTTAAATTCAATAGTAACTTCATCCTTAAGCTCATCACTTTCTACAACAACCCTTCCCTCGTCAAGAAAAAACTCGGCAGTAAAATTTATGCTCCCTGTGGGAAATGAACCGTAAACAACAGTCTTAAAATTCTTTTTTTCTGGTAAATCCCTACTTATGGATTCCACAATTTTTGACATTCCCTCTTTGAAGCTTAGAAGCTTAAAAGAAATCTCATTCTCTTCATAAAGATTCACTTTTCTTTCTGCACTGAAGAATCCGGGTTTTTCTACTTTAACGATGTACTCTTTAGGTTGAAGTTTGAAAGTTATCCACCCATCCTTGCCCGTTTCTCCTTCCTCGTATGATAGAATGCTTACCCATGCTTTCTCAACAGGATTTCCTTTTGTGTCAAGAACAATAACCTTTAAAGTTTTGTTGAGACTACACGAAATAGACGAAAAAACTATTATAAAAAGGATTGACGCCAGAATAAACTTCTTCACTTCTTTTCAAACTCCACTCTTTTAGCACCCACCCAGAGATCCTCAAGGTTGTAGTATTCCCTCTTCTCTGGAAGGAATATGTGAACAAGGAAATCGCCATAATCCATAACAATCCATGAACCTTTCTCGTATCCTTCAACAGAGAGGGGAATTGTCTTTTCATTCTTTTTTAATTTTATGTAAATTTCGTCACTTATTGCCCTTGCCTGAATGTCAGTTTCAGCAGAGCAAATAAATACATAATCAAAAAGGGGAGTTATCTTTCTAACATCAAGACATACAACATCCTCCCCTTTTTTATTGAAAATTGCATTAAAGGTTTCTTCTAAAATTGGATCAATTTTCTCTCCTCCCACGGATCATCCTCCTTGTATA
>CAZNRO010000094.1:0-2604 GCA_964575745.1 uncultured Caldisericota bacterium
GGATTTTTAAAGAACTCAACAGGTTTATTTTCCTCTACAATCTCTCCTTTGTCCATAAATATTATTCTATCTCCAACCTCCCTTGCAAAACCCATCTCATGAGTTACAACTATCATGGTCATACCTTCCTTAGCAAGCTCTTTCATTACATCAAGGACCTCTTTTATAAGCTCTATATCAATAGCTGAAGTTGGTTCATCAAAAAGCATCACATCTGGTTGCATAGCCAGCGCCCTTGCTATTGCCACTCTTTGCTGTTCTCCACCAGAAAGTTGGTGTGGGAAGTGATCTTTTCTTTCTTCAAGACCAACTTTTTTAAGAAAATGGAGTGCAACTTTTCTTGCCTCTTCGTCTTTCATCTTCTTTACAACCTTTAACGCAAGCATTATGTTCTGGATAGCACTAAGATGGGGAAAGAGATTAAACCTTTGAAACACCATTCCTATCTTCTCTCTTAACTTATTCAGATTGGACTTTTCATCTATCTTTCTTCCTTCAAACCATATTTCCCCTTCTGTTGGTTCTTCCAATCTGTTTATGCATCTTATAAGGGTGGATTTACCTGCACCAGATGGACCAACTATAACTAAAACTTCCTTTTCTTTAAGATCAAAGTTTATGTCTTTAAGGACTTCAAGATCTCCAAATCTCTTGTATAAATTCTTCACGCTTATAAGGGAACCGTTAGTGTACTCCACTTTTTCTCAACCTCCTTTCCATTCTCTGTGCAAGTTGTGTAAGAGGAATAGTCATCACAAGATATATAAGACCAACACCTATAAGTGGACTCCACACATTTGCAAGTGTGCCTATAAGTTGCCTTCCTCTCCTTAAAAGCTCCGCCACTGCTATGGTAGAAACAAGGGATGAATCCTTAAGCATTGCAACGAACTCATTTGTTAGAGGTGGGACCACTCTTTTTATAGCCTGAGGAAGAATGACATATCTCATTGCCTGTGCATAAGTCATACCTAAAGATCTCGCTGCCTCCATCTGCCCTTTCTCTATGGATTCAATTCCTGCCCTGAATATTTCAGCACAGTATGCACCTGAGTTTATAGAAAGAGCAACAATACCAGCAGTTATTGCATCAAGTTTTATACCAACTGCAGGAAGACCGTAGTAGGTTATCATTATCTGAAGAAGAAGGGGAGTACCCCTTATCACCTCAACATAGGTACTCCCAAGAGTTCTGAAAATCAAGTTCTTACTTATCTTAAAGAGCGCAGCACCAAGTCCAATGAGAAGCCCAATTGCAACAGATACAAGACTCAGGGTAATAGTAACCTTCGCTCCCTTCAAAAGAAAGGGAAGGGAGGAAAGGAATACATCAAACTTAAAATCCATACTTCACCTCAACTATTGAGGTGGTTCAACGCCAAACCATTTTACATATAGTTCTTTATATCTTCCGCTATCTTTTAATTTTTTAAGGGCTTTATTTATCTCCTCAACAAGATCATTATCACCAAGTCTTGCAGCAATACCATACTGCTCAACGGTTAGAAGCCTTCCAACAAGTTTAATGTCTGGTCTTGTGCTTGCGTAATAAGCAGATACTGGAAGGTCATTCACAATTGCATCAATTCTACCTATCTCAAGATCCTGGAAGGCCTGCTGAATATCATCATATCTTCTTATCTCCTTTATTCCTTTAATCTTTTGAGCAGAAAAATCTCCAGTGGTATTAATCTGAACTCCAACCACCTTACCAACAAGATCAGCCTCGCTCTTTATCTCGTTGTTGTCCTTTCTTACGGCAATAATCTGACCTGAATCGTAGTATGGATCTGAGAAGAGCATCTCTTTACTCCTATCCTCTGTTATGGTGACTGCAGAAATAACGACATCGAACTTCTCACTCTTCAATGCAGCAAATATTCCATCCCATGCTGTATCTATTATCTTTGGTTCAGATAAACCCATCTCCTTACTTATCTCCTTAATAAGTTCTATGTCAAAGCCAGTAGGTTCACCATCTTGCATAAACTCAAATGGGGCATAAGCCACCTCTGAGCCGACAAGGAGGTAACCTCTTTTTTTGGCTTTGGCAAGGGTGGTATGTTTAAGCCCGATATTTTTTGTATTTTCTCCAGATTTGACATTTACATTTGCTTCAAATGGATAGAAATCTTTCACTGAAACTGTAAGTTTGTAGCTTCCTTCTTCAAGATCTTTAAACAGGTATTTACCATTCTCGTCAGTAGTAGCTGTCTGACCGTCAAGAGAAACCACGATACCCTGTAGAGGATTACCATCCTCATCCTTTACCACGCCTGCCAAAGTAGTTGCCTTCTTCCCACATCCGAAGGAGAATGTGAGAATGAGGCTCAGGAGCAAAATAAATAAAATACTCCTCCTCATTGTGTTACCTCCTTGGAATTATAGATTTGCTGTAATATTATACACAAATTTTGTATATTGTCAAGTTTTTTAGAAATTAGTTAAAACCAAATTACCCGTATTTAAGGCTTTAGTTTTAGTTTAACAAAAATTGATGATGAATTTTTATACATAAGCTTAATTCTACTTATCTAACATTTTGACTATTTTTAAAATTAAATGTTTCTTTTCTCTTGACATGAAAGATAATTTATCTATAAT
>CAZNRO010000095.1:0-2578 GCA_964575745.1 uncultured Caldisericota bacterium
TTCAATATAAATTTAATTAAAACTTGGATTTGAGGTGAGTATGAAGGAGATTCCTGTTGCTTTATCTTTTGATGATGTCTTATTAATACCAAACTATTCAGATGTCCTTCCTAAGGAGACAAACACAGAAACAAAGTTAACAAAAACCATAACAATAAAAATACCTATAATCTCTTCTCCAATGGACACTGTCACTGAATCTCTTATGGCTATAGAGATGGCAAAAAATGGAGGTGTGGGGGTAATACACAGAAACATGGATATTAAAGATCAAGTGAGGGAGGTAGAAAAAGTAAAAGAGGTAGAACCTGATTCTAAAAGTTCAAGAGGAAAGCATGGTGGACTTCTTGTTGGAGCGGCAGTTGGTGTAGGGGAAGAATCTTTTGAAAGAGTTAAAAAACTAATTGATGCTCATGTAGATTTCATAGTAATTGATACTTCCCATGGTCATTCAAAAAGAGTTATTGATTTTCTAAAAAGAATAAAGGATAAGTTCCCAGATACCCCCATCATTTCTGGAAATGTGGTTACAGGAGATGGAGCAATGGCACTTCTTGAAGCTGGAAGTGATGCAATAAAGGTAGGTATTGGTGTTGGTTCCATATGCACAACAAGAATTGTCACAGGTGTCGGGGTTCCCCAATTTACTGCAATTGTTAATGCGTATGAAGTGGCAAAGGAGTATAATGTGCCAGTTATTTCAGATGGAGGAATAAGAAGTTCTGGAGACATAGTCAAAGCAATAGGCGGAGGTGCTGATTCTGTTATGATTGGAAGTCTTCTTGCTGGATGTGATGAAAGTCCTGCTGAGCTGATAGAAAGAGAGGGGAAGAAATACAAATATTATAGAGGTATGGGTTCATTACCTGCCATGAAAAAGGGAAGTGCCGACAGATACGGTGAAGACGGAAGAGTAAAGATGGTCCCTGAAGGGGTGGAATCTTTAGCTCCATACAGAGGTAAAGTCAAAGATGTTCTATTTGAACTGGTATCGGGTCTTAGATCGGGCATGGGATATGCGGGAGCAAAAACAATAGAGGAATTAAAGAAAAAGGCAAAATTCTATCGAATAACAAATATGGGTCTTACAGAAGGTAAAGTACACGATGTTAAAGAATTATAAAGATACTATCCTGATAATAGACTTTGGCTCTCAATACACCCATCTTATTAAGAGAAGATTGAGAGAATTAGAAGTTCACTCAATAATTGTCCCACCAGATATATCCATGGAAGAAATTTTGTCCCTTCCTCCTAAAGGAATAATACTTTCAGGTGGACCTGAAAGCGTGTATGAACCGGACTCACCAAAAATAGACAGGGCTATATTTAGCTTAAATATTCCTGTGCTTGGAATATGCTATGGACTTCAACTTATAGCTTTTCTTTTTGGAGGAAGAACAAAGAGAAGTAAAAACAGAGAGTATGGAAGAAACAAAATATTTTTAAAGGAATCAAAGTTATTCAAAGGTATACCAGAGAAAATAACTGTCTGGATGAGTCATGGAGATTCAGTTGAACTTCCACCAGATGGTTTTCATACAACATCCGTCAGTGAAAATAACATAATAGCATCCATTGAGAAAGATAACATATTTGGACTTCAATTTCATCCCGAAGTAAACCATACGGAGTATGGGAAGAAAATTCTTGATAACTTTCTTAACATCTGTAAATGTAAAAGAGATTGGGTAGAAAAAGACATCATTGAAGAAAAAATAGAAGAGATAAAGAAAATTGTTGGAAATGAGAAGGTCATTGTTGGCGTCAGCGGAGGTGTTGATTCCACAGTAGTTGCAATACTTTTAAAGAAAGGTATAGGAAAAAATTTGATTCCAGTCTTTGTTGACACAGGATTATTAAGAAAAAATGAAAAGGAGGAAATAATAAACTCCTTCAAGGAAAAATTAAACATTGATTTAATTTCTGTAGATGCAAAAGAAAGGTTTTTAAATAGATTGAAAGGGGTCGTTGATCCAGAGGAGAAGAGAAAAATTATAGGAGAAGAATTTATAAGAGTATTTGAAGAAATAGGAAAAAAACATAAAGTTAAATACCTTGCCCAGGGAACATTGTATACAGATGTAATTGAATCAGGGGTATCAAAAGGACCATCAAAAACAATAAAAACACATCACAATGTGGGAGGAATTCCCAAAGATATAAGTTTTAAAATAATTGAACCCTTAAGAGACCTTTTTAAAGACGAGGTTAGAGCTTTAGCAAGAAAACTTGGAGTGCCTGATGAAATACTTATGAGGCATCCCTTTCCTGGTCCAGGACTTTCCATAAGAATTATAGGAGAGATAACAGAGGAAAAGCTTAAAATATTAAGAGAAGCCGATTACATCTTTATCCAGGAGTTAAAAAGGGAAGGTCTTTATCATAAAGTATGGCAAGCCTTCTGTGTTCTCTTACCTGTTAAAACTGTTGGAGTTATGGGAGACAGGAGAACTTATGAATACACTGTTGTGTTAAGAGCTGTGGAGAGTAGGGACGGAATGACTGCAGACTCTTCCAACCTTCCCCTCTCTTTCTTAAAGAAAGTTGCATCAAGAATTATAAATGAAGTTGAGGG
>CAZNRO010000096.1:0-2522 GCA_964575745.1 uncultured Caldisericota bacterium
CTATCCAAACCAATGGAGGAATCTGGTCTTTTTACGCCAATGGTTGTTCAGATGACTGCTATAGGAGAAGAAACTGGAGAACTTGAAGAGATGCTTATGAAAGTTGCTCAATTCTATGAAGAGGAAGTGAATAGAGCTGTAGAGCAACTTACTTCACTCATTGAACCGATGCTGATTTTAGTCGTCGGAGGAATCATAGGATTTATAATTATTTCATTGTATCTTCCTATATTCTACTTGGTGGGACAGATTAAATAAAATGTTTACAAGAAGCGGTTTCACTTTAATTGAACTTATGGTAGTTATTGCAATAATATTGATTCTTTCCACCATTGCAATACTCATATACACATCCCCAAACATTAAAACTCTTGCAAAAAAAGCAAGGGCAAAAGAGGAACTCCATATGATTCAGATAGCAGTAGAGGCATACCATACAGATTTAAAGAGATATCCTCCAGAGATCAACTGGATGGATGAACTTCTCGGAAAAGGTGTGCTAATCTATAACACAAAAGAAGTAAGTTATATAAGCAAAATACCGAAAGATCCGTTCTCTCCAGACGATTATTATAATTATTCTCTCTCCAATGGTGTATACTACATTTGGTCAGTTGGGCCAGATAGAGAAAATGATAACCACTCAGACGACGATATAGTTAAGTCCAACAGATAATTAGCCTCTTATTTCTGTTTCTATTCTATGAAGTGTCTCTGCATCTGTATCAATAATCACATATCCCTGACCCATTAACACAAGAAGATAATAAAGAAGTGTCTTTCTATCCATTCTGAGAGCTTTCATGAGTTTTTCTATATTCTTTTTACCATCCACAGCAGTATAAACTCTATTTGCCTCTGGATCAGGTGTTGGATAAAGGGGTGGTCCAAAAGTTATTGAAGTATTGAGCGTCTCTCCCTTCTTCTCTGTTTTTCTCGGAATAATCTCATCTATATTTATCTCCTTACGTGTTATAAGGCCACCAGCAAACAAAGAGAGTACAGCGCTTAAAGTATCCCCTTCTGAAAAGGAACTTTCTTTTACTACCTCCTTTATAGATTTTCCTCCCCTGAATAGATTCAGTATGTACCACTCATTCTTTCCCAGTGAAATTTTTGCTGATGAAGGTCTTGGATTTATCTCAAGTACTGTATCAAAGGATGGGAGTCTCTTTATAACATCTTCTAAAAGCTTTACCTTTTTTGCTGCTTCAAACAGAAGTTCCTCTGTGTCCTTATTTATAAGATTTTTTACTCCTTCATTATCCTGTTTTACGAAAGAAAAATTACCTGTTTTTGCTGTTAATAGATAAAAGACTACATCTTCCCCTTCCCTATCTCCTGTCTCTGCATTAATAATCCTCCCTTCTTTAAAGAATATGTCTCCTTTAATCTCTTCTCCCTTCACATCACTTCCTGTGATGTTAAGTACACCTGTCCTTTTGGAAAGACTCAAGAATTTAATAATATCCTCCACTGGAAAATCCTTAAGATTTCCAGATAATTCCATTTCTACCTCCTCTGTTAGTCTTCAATTTTTATTATATTATAGTATAATAGAGCATGTGCGACAACTAAGATAAGGAGGATAAAGAATGGCAAGAAGATGCGATATCTGTGGAAAAGGACCTATGACAGGAAACAATGTTTCTCACTCTCACAGGAAGACAAGGAGGAGATGGAAACCAAATCTTCATAAGGTAAAGAGGGTGGTTAATGGTAAAAAGGTCACTCTCTATGTCTGCACAAAGTGCCTTAAGAAGATTGATGAGCTTCTACCTGTTTCATAATTACGAGAATCATACCCTTCTCAAACTCCACCCACCCTTCTCTTTTAATTAATTCATTACTTAAGGTTCGGGTACTTCCCTTAGCAATATCCTCTCCATGGAGAGGATACTTGAAGCCCCGAACCTTTACATTTTTCACCACATCTGTAAAAGGATAAAGAGAAACTTTATCCCCCACATTTCCTATTATTTTTCCTGCTTTTTCTAATAAAAATATAGAAAGTGGCGGATGAAAAATTCGTCCTCTTTTTCCTACTTTTTCTATCTTAAGGAGTAAAGATATATTAAACAGTGTGTGATCTACATCTCCACCAAGAGCTCCCCATATCTCAAACTCACTAAAGCCATTGTTTATTCCCCAATCTATGGCAAGTTCTGCATCACTCTTATCCTTCTCTACAGGAAACTGAATCTTATTCTCTACTTCTAAATCTCCAACTGAATCAAAATCCCCTATTAAAAGATCAGGCTTTATTCCAAGTTTTTGGGCATTCAAAAAACCTCCATCACATGCTATAACGAAGAACTTCTCCTTTTTAAAAACACTTTTGTAGGATTCAAGGTTATCGCTGAGTTTTCCATTTAGAATTATCAAAAGTTTTTTTATGTCATCCACAATCCTTTATATCTCCTCAGTAAGAATATTACCAGAATAGCAACAATTGTTCCAGGAATCATGTGTGAAGCAATGTAGGAAATTACATACCAGTGAACATTCATGCCCTCCGGTGC
>CAZNRO010000097.1:0-2454 GCA_964575745.1 uncultured Caldisericota bacterium
GGTATACTTCCAGAAAGAAGCACCACATCAAAATCCTTTACGATTTCTTTAAACTTATCTACAAATCCTTTTGTGTCAATGGGAGAGAGAAGTGGTCCAACCTCAGATACATCAGTTCTTAAGCCTTTTTCGTCAAATATCTTTATTGAAATTCTACTTTCCTCTTCTGTTACATAAAAATCTGTGTCAATACCTTCTCTTTTAAGTTCCTCTTCTATATACTCGCCAGTCTTTCCCCCTATTATTCCCGTTATGAGAACTTCTCCCCCTATCTTTTTAATAAACCTTGCTGCGTTTATTCCCCTTCCACCTGAACTTTCCTTTGTTATTTCAATCTTGTTCATCTTTCCAACCACAAACCTTTTAATCCTTCCAACTTTTTCAATCTTTGGATTCAGGGAAACAGATAAAATCATTTCTTCTCCTTTCTCTTAAGAAGTTTTTTCAGTTCAAAGATCTTATCTCTAACTCGCGCAGCCTCTTCAAATTCAAGGGTCTCAGCCTTAAGGTACATCTCCTCCTCAAGTTCCATAATAAGATAATTAATCTCTTCATAAGATAGGTTCTCACGAGATACCCTTGCAAATTCCTCAATCTCTTCTTTTCCTTTGTAAGGAAGATCTATCAACTCCTTTACCGCCTTTCTAATAGTCTCAGGTTTTATACCATGTTTTTTATTATACTCCATTTGAACTTTTCTTCTCCTGTTAGTTTCATCTATCGCTTTCTTCATGGACTCTGTTACATTATCAGCATACATTATAACTTTCCCACTTACATTCCTTGCGGCTCTTCCTATGGTCTGAATTAAGGATACATAAGACCTTAAAAATCCCTCTTTATCTGCATCAAGGATTGCCACAAGAGAAACCTCTGGAAGATCAAGTCCCTCCCTCAATAGATTTATTCCCACTAAACAATCAAACTCTCCTGCCCTCAGTCCCCTTAAAATTTCTGCCCTCTTTATGGTGTCAATATCTGAATGAAGATACTTTACCTTAAGCCCTTTCTCTATGAGATACTCTGTTAAATCCTCTGCCATTCTTTTTGTTAAGGTTGTGACAAGCACCCTTTCATTTTTCTCCACTCTCTTCTTTATCTCATTAATTAAATCCTCAACCTGGTTCTCAGTAGGTCTTACCTCAACCTCAGGATCCACAAGACCCGTTGGTCTTATGAGTTGTTCCACTACCTGCTCTGAGACAGAAAGCTCATAATCTGATGGAGTTGCTGAAACAAAGATAACCTGGTTTACTCTCTCAAGGAATTCGTCAAATTTAAGGGGTCTATTGTCAAGGGCAGAAGGGAGCCTGAATCCATATTCGACAAGAG
This sequence comes from uncultured Caldisericota bacterium, assembly GCA_964575745.1. Taxonomy (GTDB): domain Bacteria; phylum Caldisericota; class Caldisericia; order B22-G15; family B22-G15; genus B22-G15. Next base: position 1,333 of record CAZNRO010000097.1, read on the forward strand.
TTTCCTTTCTTGATCTATCTCCAAGATACATTCCCCTGACCTGAGGAACTGTAATGTGAGATTCATCAATAAATGTTATGTAATCTTCAGGGAAGTAGTCAAGAATTGTGTAAGGTGGCTCTCCGGGTTTTCTTCCAGAGAAGTGCCTTGTGTAATTCTCAATTCCCTTACAGTATCCAGTCTCAAGAAGCATCTCAATATCAAAGTTTGTCCTCTGAAGAAGTCTTTCTGCCTCAAGATACTTACCCTTTCTTTTGAAATATTCAACCCTCTCTTTAAGTTCTTTTCTTATGCTCTCCACAGCCCTTTTAATTCTCTCCTCTGTTGTTAAGAATTGTTTTGCAGGAAAGAAAACAAAGGACTCTTTCTCCTCAATTTTTGTTCCAAGGAGTGGATCAATGAGGCTTATACTTTCCACCTCGTCCCCAAAAAACTCAATCCTTACTGCCACATCCATTTCTGTTGGAAAAACATCCACTGTATCTCCCCTCACTCTTATCTTCCCTCTCGAAAAGTCTATATCATTTCTTTCGTATTGAAGAACGATCAAATCTCTTACAAAGGATCTCCTATCCACTCTATCCCCAACTCTTATAGTTATAAGCCCCTTTAAAAATTCTGTGGGATCATCCCAGCCGTATATACATGAGACAGAAGAGACAACTATAACATCTCTCCTCTCCATTAAGCTCCTCAAGGTTTTGTGCCTTAACTTAACTATGTCTTCGTTTATGTCGGCATCCTTTTCAATATAAAGGTCAGATTGTGGAACATACGCTTCTGGCTGATAGTAATCATAGTAACTTACGAAGTATTCCACTGCGTTGTGTGGGAAGAGATCTCTAAATTCAGAGTAAAGTTGTGCTGCAAGAGTTTTGTTGTGGGAAAGAACAAGGGTGGGTCTGTTAACTCTTGCAATAACCTGAGCCATCGTATAGGTTTTTCCTGAGCCTGTAACACCAAGAAGAGTCTGAAATCTAAATCCTTTTCTTAAACCTGTAACGAGCTTTTCAATTGCTTGGGGCTGGTCTCCTTTTGGTTCATAGTCAGAGACCAGTATAAATTTATCCCTTTCTTTTAATCTCACACTTTAATTTTATATTAAATAATTAAATTTTAAAG
>CAZNRO010000098.1:0-2446 GCA_964575745.1 uncultured Caldisericota bacterium
CTCTTTAATAGAATTGAGCCACCATCAAGGGAAGGAACAAGACCTTTACCAATCTCAAGAATTGTATCAAAGAACTCTTCATCCTCCATTTTTATGTCAATTTTTGAGAAACTATCAATTATATGCATCAACTTATTTTGTAAATCTTTTAATGAGCCAACGAGAAATTTATCCTTTAAAAATAGAGAGGCAAGATTTGAAATTGATTTTGCAAGTTTTAAATCCTCCTCATTAAAGGCATCCTCTAATCTAAAACTATCTATAAAGAGTCCTCCATAAAATTTTCCGTCAACTATGAACGGCGCTTCAATTGTGGATTTTATTTTATCAGTACCGACAGGAGCAAATCTTTCGGCACTTTCCTCGTCCCTCTCCTTCATGATCTTATAGAGGTTTTTAATTATAACAGGGTCTTTGCTTAAGGAAGTGACAATTTCCTCCTTGAGCATGTAAGGCGGTGTTAGTTTTTCAATGTCAAAGCCCTTTATTGCTTTGAAGACAAATTTATTCCCCTCTTTTATGAGAACACTTCCAGCATCACCATTTCGAATAATTTTAAGAGCAAAGGAGAGAATATTTTTAGAGAATTTTTTAATATCCTCCTCAATGTTAACCCTGCTAAAGAAATCAACAATTAAAGTTAATTTATTGGCAAGAGACAGGGTTTCGTAGTATTCTTTTAAAGCAATCTCCTCAAGTCTTTCACTTCTACGCTTTAAAGACACAAACAGGAAGTATATAAAGAGGCATATTGAGAGGACAATAAGTATAATTAGAGTGATTGAGGTGGACAGATTCTTCAGAATTCTGTCAGTTATAACTTTAAGTGGTAGCAATGTAAATACCCTGTAGTATCTGTCATAGAAGATTCTTGTGGATGTTTCTACAACATAAACTTTCCCAAGACTACTTTCAACAACCTTTCCACTTGAAAATCCATCTTTAAATACATCACTTATGTTTTTAAGTAACAAATTCTCATTTTTAGATAAAATTATGGTTCCATTTTGAGTTGTGACTAAAATGTCCTCATAAGGAAACGGTAAATCTGTTATTATGTTTCCTAAAGAGGGTGCCTTAAGATTAACAAGAGCTAATATACTTCCATCAAAGACTCCATTTTTAAAAACTGGTTCATGAATGATTATTACAGGGTATCCCTTTGCAGTCTTTATCGGTTCAGAGATAATTTCAGTCGGTGTTTTTAAAATTTCTCTTACACGTGGTTGATTTAAAATATCCATCCCTGTCATTTCTGGAGGGTATGCAAAAACTATAATTCCATTTCTATTCATCCTTGAAATTAAAAAAATTTTGTCTTTATTTGTAAGATAATATGAAATTAATATGTCTTTGTAGTTTTCATTCATATCTATTATGTTCCTATCCTTTGAGAGGAAAATGATATCTTCTCTGACATCTACCAGCCATTCCTGTATTTCTCTACCAATATCCTTTGCATCTCTTAGAAGTTCAGATTCAATTCCTACTTTAACTCTCTCTGAGAGGTTTTTTACATACATTACTGAAAGATATGATAGGGGGGAGAACAAAAGAACGCCAATAATTCCTGCAATTAACATGCTTCTTACAAATTCTTTTGCAGCGGGGAAGAGCAAAGGCGCCGCCTTTGCTCTTCCCCTTAAATACCGTAGTGACACCCTTAAGAGGGACAAAAAGAGGGCTAAAGTAACTAACCCTCTTATTGAGAAGGAGACAAGCTTCAAAATTTGAATAATGCTTAAGAGAGACAACTCAGAAACTCCCTTTAAAAAGAAGTCCAGAATAAATGATATGGCAAATAGAGAATAAAGATTTTTTAAGTTTTTTTTACGCTCTTCTGTTAAAAGGTATGTACTATGAACATCGAAAATTATTATCATTATAAGCAAGGCATATACTATTAGATCAAATGAGACCATGTATTCCTTTCTGATAGAGGCATAAATAGGAAGAATAGACATAAGTGCGAGGTAAAAGATGACTCTTTTCGGCGCCTTTATAGGCTTTTCCAATTCCTTTGATATGTCAAGAATTGCAACAGATAGGGGAACATAGGATAAAAGTATTAGAGAATTTCCAAGAAGAAATGATATCTTTAGAGGAAAGATTGAATTTAGTATCAGAAATTCCTTTATAGTTACTAAGACAGACGCCATAATTAATGAAATTACAATACCAACAATTCCCCTAGTTTCGCCATTCCTGGATGTAATTTTGTATCTTCCAATGCCGATGATAATGATTGGCAAAATCCATACTATATACTCAATTAGTACAACCAAAATTTTTACGCCCATCTATAATTATTATATTACATTAATTATAACTTGAAACTCTTGTTCGGAGTGGATTTATAAAACATTTGTATGGAAATTTCCGCTATCTGGTTGGTGCCGAGGGACGGAATCGAACCGCCGACACGAGGATTTTCAGTCCTCTGCTC
>CAZNRO010000099.1:0-2445 GCA_964575745.1 uncultured Caldisericota bacterium
ATAGAAAAAATCTCCTTTGAAAAAGCTGGAATAATAAAGAAGAAAAGACCAGTTATTCTCTCAAAGCAGGAGAAAAAAGCGCTCAAAGTGATTATAGATAAAGGGAGAGAGTGTGATTCAAAAATATATATGGAGGGAAGAGATTTCTCAAGTAAAATACTCAAGATGGATAAAAGTGGAACTATATTTACATACAAATCTGAGAAGAATTTTTTTAATAATTTAAGTATAAAAATGCTTGGTGAGTATCAGGTAATGAACAGTTCTCTTGCAATAAAAACTTTAGAGGTGCTTGAGGATTCTGGTTTAATAAGTATAAATGAGAAGAAAGTTAGGGATGCATTAGAAGATGCATTTATTCCTGGAAGAGGAGAAATAATTAATGAAGGTGGAAGAACCTACCTTCTTGATGGGGCTCATAACGAAATTTCAATGAGAGAAGTTAAAAAATTTTTACAACAATACTTTAGTTGTGGTAAAATAAATTTGATTTTTGGAATTTTAAAGGACAAGAACATTGAAAGAGTGCTGGAGATGATACTTCCTTGTGCAGAAAAAGTTATTTTTACAGCACCAAGTGGGGTAAGGGAGAGGAGAACTCCTCCAGATTATCTATTAAATCTTGCAAAGAGGATGTTTCCTTTTAAAGAGATGAGAGCTTCAAAAAATGTAATTGAAGCTTTCAGGATAGCAGATGAGTTTTTTTCAGTTGAACCAGTGGTTATAACTGGGTCTTTTTATATTGTAGGAGAAGCAAGGTCTATACTTAAAAGATACTACTTTACTTAAAGGAGGTTAATGTGGGAAACGAAATTACTGGGGATATCTTCTCTTCTCTTGGGAGGCTTTCGGCTCTCTTTTATATTTCTTTTACCATTCTCGCGATTCTTATCGCTTATTGGACCTATCAAGACGCAAGAAAGAGAGGTTTTGGTCCATATTTCTGGCTTATTCTAATAATAATAACAGGCATTGTTTTTCCATATGCTTACTATTTAATAAGAAGAGCTAACTGGGTCTTTCTTTCTATTTCAATTCCATCTGGTGGTATAATCCCCTGGCTTATTTATCTTCTTGTGAGACCACCTTGGACGAAGGAAGAGCTTGAAATAGAAAATCTAGAAAGGGAGGCTCTTAATCTAGAGAGAGAGTACTGGGCGTACCTTCTTTCAAAAGAAAGATTGAAGTGTCCAAACTGTGGAGCTCCCATTAAAGAAAATTGGCTTGTATGTCCCTATTGCCATACAAGATTAAAAAAAGAGTGTGTTTACTGTGGTAAACCTCTTGAATTAGACTGGGATATTTGTCCTTACTGCGGCCATGAACAACTAAAGGAGGAAAAACCGAAATGAGGATTTTAACCTTTAGGAAAGGAGGTGTTCACCCTCCAGAGAGTAAATTTACAAAAGATAAACGAATTGAAACTATGGAGGAGGTAGAAGAAGTTCTTGTTCCTTTACATCAGCATACAGGAGCACCAGCTCAACCGCTTGTAAAACCAAAGGATACGGTTAAGAAGGGCCAAAAAATTGGTGATAGTGATGCAAAAGTTACTTCTCCTGTCCATTCTCCAATTTCTGGAGAGGTTGTGAAATTGGTTGAAACTACTCTCCCCAATAGTAGAAAATCTGTGGCTGTGCTTATTAAGAATGATCACGAAGAAATATGGGATGACAGTGTTAAACCTCATAACGATGTTGATTCACTTTCGAGAGAAGACCTCCTTAAGATAATTAGAGAGGCTGGAATTGTGGGATTGGGAGGTGCTGCATTTCCCACACATATAAAACTTGTGCCTCCACCCAACTTTCCTGTGGATACCCTCATTATAAACGGAGCAGAATGTGAACCATATCTTACAGGAGATCATAGGTTAATGCTTGAGGAGGGAGAAAGTGTAATTAAAGGAGTGGAAATTCTTATAAGAATTCTTGATGTTAGAAAAACTTTCATAGGAGTTGAAGAAAATAAATCTGATGCCGCTGTCTCTCTTGATAAAATCGTTCACAGTATGGGACTTGAGAAAAATATAGAAGTGGTTCTCCTTAGAACGAAATACCCACAAGGTTCAGAAAAACACCTTATCAAGGCTATAACTGGAAGAGAAGTACCTTCAGGAGGCTTACCTTTTCATGTTGGTTGCATAGTTCAGAATGTTGGAACAACATATGCGATAAAGAGAGCTGTATATGATGGGATTCCTCTTATAGAAAGGGTACTCACAGTTTCTGGTTCAGGTGTTGTGGAACCGAAGAATTTGAAAGTTAAGATAGGAACCATTGCATCTCATGTAATAGAATTTTGCGGCGGAGCTCGAGAGGATGTAAGAAAGATAATATTTGGTGGTCCAATGATGGGTTTTTCCTCTTATAGCCTTGACCTTCCAGTTATAAAAGGAACCTCTGGAATACTTTTATTTACAGATCAGGAATTAATAGAATACGA
>CAZNRO010000100.1:0-2408 GCA_964575745.1 uncultured Caldisericota bacterium
TGTGTGAAGCAATGTAGGAAATTACATACCAGTGAACATTCATGCCCTCCGGTGCATAGGCAGCAAAGAAAACTATCCCTGAAATATAGTGGAAGAATAATCTACCAATAGAGCCAACTATTATACCCAGCCACCACAGTTTCTTTCTAAATACATAAAATCCTGCAAAACCGAGAGCAAGATGAGCAATCGGATAATCTAAGAGGAGCTGAACTGGATGGATAACAAAGTAATCTGTAATCAAAAGGAGAAAACCTACTATTGTTCCAGTGATTATACCGCTTTTAACCCCACGTTTTAAAGCAATGTAAAAAACTGGAATCATGTCAAGACCTATGTTTCCACCCTGAGGCATCTGAAAGAAAAGTTTACTGATGTAGCTTAAAACCAATCCCAACGCTGCTGCCATGGAGATGTCTGCTATTTCCTTCACAGACATGCCCTGATGTGAAGCATCAGAAAAGTTTTTCATCGCTTCGCCTCCCTTTTTAAAATTTAGCCAAGGGAAGCGGGGAAAGGTATGTTGCCTTCCTCCGCTGGCATTACCCAGATCAGGTTCAAAGGGTTGGGAGATAACTCCCTCTCAGCCTCCCAGAAGGGAAGCACCCCTGGCCAATTAGAATTATAGCACATAAAGAAAAAACCTTGCTCAAATTTTCAAAGGCTTAAATATTAACTTTGAAATAAATGTTATCCAGAGACCCATAATAAAATATCTTATAATGTTCATGTAGAGTGGATCTCCTAAAATAATCTTTAATCCGTATCTAATAAGAATCAAAACGCCAACACCGATAATGATTCGTAAAATTAATGCCACAGCACCCTTTTTCATCTCATAGTTTAATTCTGATGAAATTCCTGTTCCCAAAATTAACCCAGATGTAGAAGAAAGAAGTGTTCCCATAGAAAATGGATTAAAAAATGATACAGCAAACAAGCCCACCGATACAGGAATTGTAATACTTTTCTTTCCTTCAGATATCTTATCCAGAGGTCTTTGCAAAATGAGTATATATAAAAAGAGTACGACAAGACCAATTGCTACTCCTCCAATTACATCCATAAAGAAGTGCACTCCAAGATAAAGTCGTGATATCGAGATTAATAGAGCAGCTATAATTCCAATGAACAAAAGAATCCATCCACCAAACTCTGTATACAGGCTAAACCAGAAAACCATTGAATTTTGAGCGTGTCCACTTGGAAATCCATAACCAAGCCCGGATTCTTTAAATAGAACCTCAAGTTTTTCCTCAGATGGTCTTGGGAGCTTAAAAGTATTTTTTAAAATGGTGTTTATTATGTAGGAAAACATCAATCTAAATAAAATTCTATAGGCTTTCTTCTCCTTAACAATAAAAAATAGCAACGGGATAACTATTATATAAAAGTCAAAACTTCCAAGCTGTGTTATGCCTATAAAGACTTTATTTAAAAAAGGAGTTCTTATAGATTCAAAGAATTTGAGTATATTGTATTCAAAGGCAAAATTCATCTTTTTCCCTCCTCCTTCAAAACCTTTATTAATTTATCAGGATAATCGGTTATTATCCCATCAACTCCAAGCTTTATTAAATTTCTCATCTCCTCCTCGTTGTTTATGGTCCATATAATTATCCTTAATCCTTTATTATGTGCTGCGTTTATAAAGCTTTTTTTGGCAAGAGTTACACCTTCTGCCTTGGGAGGTATCATTAAAGCATCTCCTTTTGGTTTATATAGATTAAGAGGAATGAATGTAACAAATGCTGTGTAAAAATTCCTTATCTCCTTTTCTGACATAGAGGTTGCAATTTCCGGTTCCAATTCTCTAACCTTTTTTAGGATCTCATAATCTTCGCTTGCAATTATAACCTTATCCTCCATTCCATATTTTTTTACAAGTTCTAAAACTTTCTCTTCTGTATTTCCATCTGTTTCCTTTATCTCTATACTTATTCTCATATTATTGAATTTTTCCAGAACTTCAGATAGAAGTGGTATCTTTATCCCTTTTCCTCTAAAGGGAAAAGTCTTTCCATTATCCTTTGAAAAGTTGTAAGCGGCATCAAGTTCTTCTATCTCTTTATAGGTTAACTCCATTACTCTTCCCTTGCCATTTGTAGTTCTGTCAACTGTATCATCATGGATAACAACAATCCTTCCATCCTTTGTGGGATGCACATCAATCTCAAGAACATCCACACCCATCTCTCTTGCTTTTTCAAAGGCAAGAATGGTATTTTCTGGGTAAAGACCTCTTCCGCTCCTATGGGCAAACACCATAAACTGCTTATCAAAGAAAGGTAAATTCCTCCTGTTTACATTCAGAAAACCAATAAAGAAGTAAACAGCAAGAATAAGAAAAATGAAACTTAACACATATCTTTTTTTCATGTTCACCTCCACTTGATTCCATTTTACAA
>CAZNRO010000101.1:0-2374 GCA_964575745.1 uncultured Caldisericota bacterium
ATATAATAGAATCCTTGATTGGAAATGTAGAGAAGGAATTCTTTAAAATTGTATCTATTAAGAAAAAGAATCCCGTAGATTACATTGAAAATTTCCTGAAACTGAATCTTTCCTTGTCAAGAAACTTTTCTTCAAGTATTCTCACAATAATAAGGGATGTGAGCTTTGCTCCCACAAAAGTAAGAGAGAAGATGAGAAAGAAATTAAGAGAAAGGATTGATGAAAAGCTTAAGCAGTTTGTTCTCCTTCTTAAAGATAAGGTTGATGAGACAGATATCTTGTTCCTGTGGGGAATAATAATCTCTCTCTGGGCAGCAGTTATATTTGGAAACAAAACTCCTCCTTTAAAGGAGTTAAGTAAGAGAATCTGGTATGGTTTAGGAGGTGAGAAAGAATGAAAAGATTTGCCGAGATAGTTGTTAAATCAAAGTGGATCATATTTATAATTTTCCTCTTACTTATAGGCTCATCCATATACTTTTTTCCACAAAGACAGCTCTCCTTTGATATATATGATCTCCTTCCAGAGGAAGTTGAATCTGTTAAAGGATTAAAAATCCTTGAAGAAGAGATTTCTCACGGATCAGATTTAACAATTATATACGAAACAGATAACCTGACAAAGGTGGAAAAACTCATAGACAAGTTGGAGACTCTTCCCTATGTTGACTCTGTGATGTGGGTTGATGACTTTCAGGATGTATCCCTTCCACAGGAATTCTGGGGAGAGGAGTCAAAAGATTGGTATAAAGACGGAGTTTTTAAGATACAGGTTACCCTCAAATACTCATCATCATATAGAGATCAGATAGAGGATATAAAATCTATCCTTCCGGAAGAGGCTTCAATTACAGGAGACGATGTGATAATGAACGAACTCGAAGATCACTTCAAGGGTAAGACTGCGAAGTACTTCCTTATAGGCATAATACTTGTCAGCATATTCTTGTTTCTCACATTCCCGAGATTCTGGGGACCCATCTTTATAGTCCTATCCATGGCATCTGGCGTTATCATAAACATGGGAATTACAGCTCTTTCTGGTAAACCTGTCTTTTATCTTACCGAAACAATAGTAGCAATACTTCAACTTGCAGTAACACTGGACTATTCTCTTTTTCTCTATCATAGATACATCGAGGAGAGGATAAAGAACAGTAAAGAATCTGCTATGATAGAAGCTTTAACAAATATTATAAAACCAATATTTCTCAGTGGACTTACAACAATTGCAGGTTTTTTTGCCTTGACATTTGGGAGGCTGGATTTCTTCCACCAGATGGGATGGCTTCTTGTAAGAGGAGTCGCCATATCAATGATTGTGTCTTTTCTGTTTCTACCCTCTTTGCTTCTCGTCTTTGATAGGCTAATTACAGGTAAAAAACACGGTGTTATCCCTCTAACAGCGGGAAATCTTGGAAAATTTATAGGAAAATTTTCTCCCGTGTTTATAATAATATTCATTATAGTACTATCACTCTCCTATTTTGGCTCAACTAAATCAAACCTTATATACAATCAAAAAACCTTCCTTCCAGAGAATCTTCCTTCAATTAAGACAATGAATAAAATCAGTGATACCTTTGGTGAAAGAGACATTCTATTTATAATTTCAAAGAAGGACAACGAGGGATTCATTGATGCTCTTTACAAGGTGAAGAATCTTAAAAGTGTAAAGAACGTATTGCACTATAGCACAATGGCAGATCCAACTATACCTGAAGAGTTTATACCAGAAGATTTAATAAGTAGATTCAGCTCAGAAAATTACACCTATGCTTTTGTCTACAGCGAGTACTCTCCTGAGGATGAAATGGAAAAAGCTTTAAGAAAGGAAATTACAAACATTGTTCACACCACAGTAAGGGGTGAAGTTTATGTAACTGGGGAATCTGCACTTATAAACGATATGAGGGAAATCTCCATGGCAGATCAGGAAAAGACAGGAAAAATATCAATTTACCTTATACTTATCATAATAGCTCTCGGTTTTCTCTCACTTCTTGTGCCACCCGCCCTTGCCTTAATAATTAAAGTGGCAATCTGGTCAAACATCGCTTATTATGTGATGGTAGGCATTGATATGCCCTTCTTCATTCCAACGCTTTTAAATACCATACAGCTGGGAGCAACCATTGATTACGCAGTTTTGCTCACATCAAGATATCAGGAGGAGAGAAGAAAAAATCTAAAACCTTTAGCAGCCATAACTGAAGCAGTCCACTGGAGTTCTCACTCTATTTTAACAAGTGCAGGAACAATGATACTTATGACTTTGCCTGCTGCAATGCTAAGCGATATAAAACTTTTAAACTTCACCATGGGAAGTCTGGCAAGAGGTGCAATGTTAAGTACCTTTGCCGTTCTTATCTTC
>CAZNRO010000102.1:0-2369 GCA_964575745.1 uncultured Caldisericota bacterium
CTCAACTCCGTTAAAGATTATCACATTTTCTGAGACCTTTTTTATATTTTCTATAAGTCTATCCACATCTGGATATGTTGATATTCCAAGGGATACTGTAAAAGGAACAATCTTTTCTGTATTTATGACAAACCAGGTTTTACTTCCAGCTTTATTAATTACTCTAAAGGCTTCAGAAGGTTCAAGTGAAATTATTAAATCAGCATCTCCCTCTTCTACAAGAGGGCTTCTTACATCACCAATTCTTATTTCAGAAATGACCACTCCGCCTCTCTGGGCCATTCCATGAACTTCACTCATCACAACATTTTTCCCTTCAACTAAAGCAGCTTCTCCAATTATCTTTGAAAGTTTCAAAATTCCCTGTCCACCAACACCTGAAATTACAATATTAAATACATCTTTCATTTTCTCACCTCAATTGCTTTAAATGGACACACATCGACACACACACCACAACCATCACAAAGAATTTCATCTATTTTTATCTTCCCGTCCTCATCCACAAATATTGCAGGACATGCAAACTGATCTATACAGATTCTACACTGCGTACATTTTTCCTGATTTATCTCATACGTAATCCACTTTCCTTCTTTTCTCATCCGTGCATCCCTTAGAAGTGAACATTCTCTTCTTGCCACTATCACAGATACGCCCTCATGTTTTAGTGCTTCATCAAACACCTTTTGTGTCTCTTTCAGGTCATATGGATCCACAACTTTTACAAAGTCAATGCCTATTCCTTTAGCTATTTCTTCTATACTTACTCTTGGCGCTTTCCTACCCAATCCATCCACAGGGATCCCTGGGTGTGGTTGATGACCTGTCATTGCCGTTGTCTCGTTGTCAAGCACAAAGAGAATAAAGTGATTTCTGTTGTGTTGTGCATTTATAAGTGCAGGTACTCCTGCATGAAAGAAAGTTGAATCACCGATGAATGCTACTACCGGTTGATCTGTGGATTTTGAAAATCCATTTGCAAGTCCAATACTTGAACCCATAGATAAAATCATATCTGCAGTATTGAATGGTGGTTGAATTCCAAGGGTATAACATCCAATGTCTGATGGGAAGATTGTGTCTTTTTTGTGATACTTCCTTAAAACTTTATTGACTGAGAAGTATGTTGCCCTATGTGGACAACCTGGACATAGGACTGGTGGGCGGGATGGAAGTGGAATATCCTCAACTTGAACAACCTTTTTATCGTCTTTAATATCTAAGTGCTTAAACAGGAATTTCCTTACCCTATTAGGGTTGTATTCGTATAGAGGTGTAAAGATATCTCCATCTTTACCTATTATCTTTGTCTTAATCCCATATTTCTCCTTTATCAAAATAATGTCTTTTTCCATCAAGGGTTCCAGCTCTTCTACCACAAAGACCACTTCATAATTCTTTATAAAGTCTCTAATCATCTTCTCTGGTAATGGGTGGGAAAAACCAATACTTAAAATATCGATGGGTAAATCATACTTTTTCACTACATCTATTAAATAGTTTGATGCAGCAGAAGATGTTATTGCTCCAAATTTTCCATTGTTTTTTATTATTATGTTGAAGGGTGAGCTTTCTGAATCTTCTTTTATTCCGTTCTGTTTCTCAAGTAGTTCTTTATGGAGTCTTCTTGCATTTTGTGGAACAGGAACGAACTGATTTGGACTTTTTTCAAAGTAGCCCTTGTCTTTACTCTTAACAATGTTTTCAAACTCAACAATTCCTCTCATGTGAGATATTCTTGTTGTTGTTCTAATCATCACAGGAATCTTGTGTTTCTCAGAGATTTCAAAGGCATACTTAACCATTCTTCTTATCTCATCTGGATTTCTTGGTTCAAGAAGAGGGATTTTTGCAAATCGTGCATATGTCCTATTATCCTGCTCATTCTGTGATGAATACATTGAAGGGTCATCTGCAGAAAGGACAATGAATCCTCCCCTAACACCTGTGTAAGCTGTGCTCATAAAGGAATCTGCTGCCACATTAAGTCCCACATGTTTCATAAATACGATGCTTCTTAGACCACTAACACTTGCAGCATGTGCAACCTCCAGTGCAACCTTTTCATTTGTGGAGAATTCAAAATAGATATCTGTTTTTCTTGCCACTTTAAAGAGCGTGTTTCCTATCTCTGAAGATGGAGTTCCGGGATATGTTGATGCAATCTTTCCTCCTCCCTCAATGAACCCCCTTACAACTGCCTCATTTCCAAGAAGAAACATCTTTTTTCCTGGCTTATCCAGGACTATTTCTTCAATTCCCATCTTATCCTCCTTATTTCTTTAAAAACCAGAAAGAATTATACCACCACAAGGAGCAACATAGCAATTTTGTTAATTTTTGTTGTCTATGAATGGTAAAATAGA
>CAZNRO010000103.1:0-2211 GCA_964575745.1 uncultured Caldisericota bacterium
GATGCTGGATCATGAAAAACTACAGCCCATGGAACAGATGTTGGCTTACCATAACAGCACCCATTAAGAAAACACCCAATTCTTCCAATACCAAATCCAAGAGCAAGAGCTGGTGCAGCAATATCTAATATTTTATAGAACAGTCCAAATCTTTTCCAGTAAAAGTATGTAAAAAGAAAGCCAAATATTACTATTCCGAAGAATGAAAGTCCACCCTGCCATATCTTGAGTATCTCTAAGGGATGAGTAAGATAGAATAATGGATTATTAGCAAGAACAAATACCACCCTTGCTCCTATGATGCCTGCAATTATAACCCATATTACAAAATCAAAGTATCTATCCTCATTTATACCTTCCTTTTTTGCTTCCCCCCAAGCATAGAAAACTGCAGTAAGAACTGCAATGGCAAGCATTACACCATACCATCTTATCTCATAGCCTCCTATCTTAAGAAATATTGGATACATACACTTCTCCTTTCATGCCAGAGTTTATAAATAATTATACTAATTTTAGGAACAATTTTAAACTAAAAAAATCTCATAAATTGAGATATAATAGTGATAAGAGAAATAGGAGGTGAGGGAAAATGAAAAAGCTGTCCCCTTTAATTTTTATTATTTTGATTTTGACATTTACATTATGGGGTATAGGGGCTACCTCTTTACTCTCATACAACTTAAAAAATCAGAGTTTTAAAACCTCTTCAGAAAACATAGAGGCAACTGTCTGCCCGGGAGAAGAAACAAAGATTACCCTAACAATAACTGTTTGGGCTGATCCATCACAAACTGTAAACATAACGCTTATACCCGATGCTGACTGGATAAAACCAGAGCAATCTGAATTCTCGATTGTTGCACCGCCTGAAGGTTACTCCTTCCAAACAACTATAACTCTAAGCGGAGAAAATCTCTCCCCTGGAACATACAATAGCACCCTTACAATAAGGTACTACTTTACAGCAAATGAGACAGTTAAGGAATCTACCTCCTCTATTACCCTTAATGTTATTTTGCCTGTTTTCGAAATAATTCCTGAGAATCTAACTCTTATCATGAAACCTACAGATACTAAGGCGATAGATTTTATACTTAGAAATACTGATGGCTGCAGTATATTCATAACTGCTTCACCTTTAGAGCAGAGTGAAAATGTGCAGCTTATCTTTAACCCAACAATAATTCTTTACCCTAGTGATATTAAAACATTTAGGGTTATAGTAAAAACAAAAGAGCTTAAAGAAACTGTGACGCTTCACCTTAAATTTACATCTTCATTTTACGAAAGAACAGTAACATTAAAAATATGCCCTTCCATATCCGTCACCATTGAAGGAGAGGTGGTAAAGGTAAATGAGGATGAGGGATACATAATTATTGAAACCTTTGATGGAGAAAGGTTCAAGGTAATTCTAAGGGAAGAGGACAAGGGAAAATATAAAGAAGGAGACTACATAAAAGTTACGGGAAGAACCGGGGAAACAGAAGATGAAATTATTCCTGAAATTATAGAAGAGGCTGAATGCGGCGTCATCATTTCTGATCCAGAAGAGATTGTATTCTGTCCCACATGTTCAAGTATAGATTATGGAGGTACATATGTTGGTGGTAAAGATAAGAAAAAAATTGTAATAACTGTAAAAAATACAGGGAATATTGATGTAACAGTTTCAGGAACCGCTAAACTGAAAGAGAAACCAATAGGTAGTGCAAAAGTAGAGATTACTTTTGACCCAGAGTCTTTAACTCTTTCTCCAAAAGAGGAGAAAGAAATTACAATTTTTGCAGAAGTAAAAGAGAACCCATCAAAAGCAAATGCTTATTTCACATTCAATTTAATGTTCAGTGTTTCTCCTTCCCCACCTTGCATAAAGGAAATTGTAAAGGAATTAAAGGTTACAATTTGTCCTGATGCAAGAGAAATCAAAGGAAGTGTAAAGTTCTTAAACTCCAAAAATAAAGAGTGTCCTTTGAAAGGAATAAAGGTACTTCTTTTTCTAAATTATGAGCCAAAATGTAGTGTTTATAAAGAGTTTAAAAAGATTGAGGGAGACTTCCCTGATGTCCACTCTTCCTTCAACACAGGACTTCCAGATAAAAAATACTATCTTGAAACTTATACTGACAAAGATGGAAAGTTCGACTTTTTATTTTTTGATTTTGATTGTAAACACGATTATATAATAGCAGTAATTTTTGAAACAAA
>CAZNRO010000104.1:0-2211 GCA_964575745.1 uncultured Caldisericota bacterium
GAGGAAACTCAGAAATTTTGCTTTTTAATATGGAAAAATTAGGTATCAACCCTGCTTCAATCAAGAAAGTAGTTATCTCTCATATTCATGGTGATCATTTAGGAGGATTGGAAGGTTTTTTAGAGAGAAACAGTGACGTTACAGTCTTCATTCCGAGTTCCTTTCCTAAATCTATTAAAAATATGATAACTAAAAAGGGAGCCGAATTTGTAGAGATTTCAACTCCAGGAAAAATTTCTGATTTTGTTTACACAACTGGAGAACTCTATGGACCTCCAAAAGAGCAATCTTTGATTATTGATTCAAAAAAGGGATTGGTAGTTATTACAGGCTGTGCTCATCCCGGAATTGTAAATATTGTAAAGAGAGTTAAGGAATTGATGAAAAAAGATATTTATTTAGTTTTAGGAGGCTTTCACCACCCTCCTATATCTTGCATTAAAGAATTTAGAAAATTGAAAGTAGAAAAGGTTGCTCCATCCCATTGCACAGGTGATTTAATAAGAGAAGCTTTCAGAAATGAATATAAGGAAAATTTTATCGAGTATGGAGTAGGAAAAGTAATTGAAATCAGATAAAACTTTTCAACATTGACAAGGGGATTCTTTGGATATATAAAGAGAGAAATGAAAAGAGTTAGAAATGTACTAAGATACATCTTATTAATCTTTGGAGTTTTAATAACTCTATTTGCGATTTTATCCGGGGCAGAAAGATATGGAGGTGGAATTGAAGGTATCATAAAGAACAGTCCCAATGCCTTACCATGGATTGTATTTATTGTATTGGTCATTATCTCGTGGAAATGGAAAATAGTTGGAGGTATAGGTTTAATAATCTTTGGTACCTATATGATGTTTTTCTTTAATTTTTCCCTGATTCCAACTTTAATAGGTCTATTAATCGTTGCCTCAGGAATTGTGTTTGTGTTAAGTAAATAAACTTTATGCGCAGAGGAAGATCCCCAGTTTAAGCATTTAATATACTTAGTTCTAAAATAAAATGTAGTTTAGAAGATAAATAAAGGTATCACCTTAGAAGGAATTCTACCACGCTTTTTACATAGAGCCTATATAGTTTTTGACACAGAGGGTTTAACAGGTTATCATTAATTTGGTTAGATAGTTAGGAGGTGGGTATGAATAAAAGATTGAGATTTGTACTTGCTGTCTTTATGCTTTTTGTGCTACTACTTAGCACCCATTCAGTTTATGGAGTAACAAATGAAAACCAAAAAGAAGTGGCTGAAAAATTCTTTAAGGCATTTGAGCTTAATGATTACTCACTCATAGAATCACACTTAACAGATTTAATGAAGACAGCTTTTAAAAAGGATACTTTTGAGAAATTAAGGAATGACCTTGTATCATCTTATGGAGAACTAAAATCATACAAGTTCACAAAAGAAGAAGAGAAAGGGAAGTATAGAAACTATTACTATGAAACAATCTTTGAAAAGAAAACCATAACCTTCATAATCACCATGGAAGATAATAAAATTGCTGGCATACATTTTAGGTTCCCATTTTCCTTTACAACTCCATATCCTCTTATTGGTGGATTAATAGGTCTTTTAATAATATTTTTGATACTAAGAAAGTTTATCTGGAAAGATTTTATAATAGGTATTGGGATTCTTTTAGTCATACTCATTGTTCAACCCTTCGTTCAGAAACTAATAAGCTTCAAAAACCCAATTGTCCTATCTTTATGGATTGGTTTTATAGCAGCTGTATTTCAGGAAATTCCTAAATACTACTTCTCAAGAAATAAGAAAATTATTAATGCGCTCTATGTTGGAAGTGGATTTGGGTTTGGAGAATCTCTGTTTATCTTCTTATCCGCCTTATCAGCAGGTACACTTTCAATTCTTAGCCTTATTGAAAGACTTCTTGCATTTTTCTTCCACACAGGAACCACATCTCTATTTTCCTATGCAGAAAAAAGAGGCTGGGGAATGAAATCTCTTATACTTATGATAATACTTCACACCATAATTGATTCCTTTGCTGCCTACTGGAATATGAATCCACAGAAAACTTATATTATCTACATAATTTATGGAATAATGGCACTCTTCTCATTGGGAATACTTATGAAAATTATCCCTCTAATTAAGAAAGAGAAAGAAATAGAAACTTCTTGACCACCATAAAAAGATTGGTATAATATATTAGTGAGTGTGGCGCCGTAGAACAACGGTTAGTTCGG
>CAZNRO010000105.1:0-2201 GCA_964575745.1 uncultured Caldisericota bacterium
AATGGCTCAAAGTCCACGAACCACGACTTAAAAATCGCCATCGCCGTTTTCTCCAGAATCTCATTCTGCCGCTTCTTATTCTCTATCAGGTCATCAAACCAAGATAAAACCATGGCGATGCGGGATTGTTCGTCTAGGGGTGGATAAGGAATCAAAAGCTCTTTTAAAGTACTGCCCGTTAGCTCGCCAAAAGTTGAGCCTCCTGCTAAACTTTGGAGATAGTAGGTTATATTCTTGAAGTAGTAGTATAGATATTCGCTTACAATATTTTTAGGAATCACATTTCTAAATCCCTGATTTGTGGTTATAGGATTTTCTGCTATAGCTACATATCCAATAGGTGCACGTGTGGTAAGCAATACAGTGCCCTTTGGAAAAAGTTTTAATGAAGCTTCTTCAACGGCTTGTTGAGTAATATTTCGTTCACCTCTTGATATATAAGGATATTCATAATTCCTTAGATCCTTCGGAGTTAACCACGGAACATTGCCATCCCAATATTCTTTAATTCTTGTTGAAGGAGTAGTTCCACCTGCCACTTTTCCAATTTCCTTTATCCTCTTCACTTCCCACCCCCATGGAATCTCTCCAATCTCTGTTTTCTTAAATTCAGTTTCCCAGCGAAACTTAACCATCTTTTTGACCCCTTTGTGGCTCCATTATGTCCCCTTTGACCGAATCACCAGATAATTGCCAGAATCGCCAAGTATTCGCCAAATAATCGCCAACTTTTAGATTATTTGAGGACATATTTTATGCTCCTTCCTTTTCCTTTTGAAGTAAGTATTTCTCTTTTAACCAGATCACTTAACTCTAATCGCGCAGTCTCATCCGAAACTGCATTTATTGTCCTATATTCTCTATTTGTTATCTTTCCTTTTTCTTTCACATACATCACTGCTTTTATCTGTCTCTCACTTAAACCAATCTTTCTTAAATACTCCTCGGTGTATTTATCCTTTCTAAGGTAAACAGAAAACCCGCCTAACTCTTCTTTAAATTCTGGTTCAGGGAGTCCTGCTGATCTCATATTGTCTATCATTCTGCCTGTTCCAGAGCCCATTTCTTCTATAAAACCAGCAAGGTAAAAAATGTGCACTAT
The DNA here is from genome assembly GCA_964575745.1 of uncultured Caldisericota bacterium. Classification (GTDB taxonomy): domain Bacteria; phylum Caldisericota; class Caldisericia; order B22-G15; family B22-G15; genus B22-G15. The sequence continues at coordinate 1,103 of CAZNRO010000105.1, forward strand.
CAAGGGATTTCTTGGAACTGAAGGGTGAGGCTCTTTTAACTGTTCAATAGTTATGCCCTCTGGCAATACTCCAATGTTATAAAACCATATATAATCATCAAAGATTTTAATCTGGGTCTGAACATTCCATCTGAAGTAATCTCTGTGGATCAACGCATTTATCAAAGCCTCTCTTATTGCCGGCAAAGGATAATCCCATACCTCCTCTCTCACAAGTCCTTTAATCTCATATTTTACCCCAAGAAAGTTTTTAATTACTTCCTCTCCTTCCTTCACCTGTTTGAAAAGGTTACCATCTATCATTCTATCTCCAATTGCAGTAATTTCATTTTTGAGTCTAATTATACGCAACACTGCATTTAAGAAGTATTTCTGTGGATTTTTTCCGAACAAAATTATAGCCGCATTTGTCAATCTGCCTTTGTTTAATAATTTCAAATGTTCAAAAAGGGTCTTTGCATCTGTGTTTTCATCAAATACTGTGAGTCTTCCTTTTGCATTTGCCATTCTTATAAACATCTTTACGGTTTCTTCGTCTATTTCGTCAAAGGTTGCTTCTTCGTTTATAAGAGAATCCCAATTCTCTTTTTTCAAGAAAAATTGTCTTAACTTTTCAGGTTTCATCTCCCTGGTTGTATTACCTACCCTCTCATAATACTTTCCATTAAAAGAGATGGGCACATTTGATCTCTGAACAGTAATTACAATGATCTTTTTTCCGTTTTTCTCCTTTAATTCGATTTTTGGATGCAATCCCAATTTGCCCGCTATTTTCTGAGTGATCCTCTCCAGTTCTTTATTGTCTATCTCAATACCCTTTAATTTCCCATTATCAGCCACACCAACTATTACCTCTCCACCTTTGGTATTAGCCATAGCACATATCGCCTTCAACACTGAATCTCCGAAAGTTTCTTTATACTCTCTATATATGGTTTCCATTTCCATATTGCTATACCTTCCAGCCCAATGCCTTAAATACTTCTTTTACCTTCTCTGTAAGCTCCTTCTCCTCTTCAAGTAATTTTGAAAGTTCACTGCTGTATTCTTTCATCTTCTCTTCAAATGGTACGCCATCATCCTCAATTTTTATGCCAAC
>CAZNRO010000106.1:0-2101 GCA_964575745.1 uncultured Caldisericota bacterium
TTTATGGCATCCGATTTTGATTTCTCTCCAAGTTCTCCATATGGCATAATTATCCCAATAACATTTTCATTTCCTAAAGCTTCAACGGAAAGATAAAATGAGAGAGCAGAGTCAATACCTCCACTCAAACCAATAACTGTTTTTTTAAGACCAATTTTTTTACTCTCTTCCCTTATAAACTCTACTATGTATTTCTTAGCAAACTCTTTATTAAGCGTAAGTTCAATCATCATGGATCTCCTCTATGTTTGAAATAATTAAGTCTATATCTTCCTCTCTTCTCAAAGGAAGCTGAAATCTTGCTTCCTCAATTAAAGAGGTATGTATCTCTTTAGTTCCCATTGTTTCTTCCACAAGAGGTAGGCTAAGTATGGTGGTACCATATGGATCCTTAATACTTGAACCACCCATAAAACCTATCCCTTCCTCAAAACCAACTCTGTTTACAAAGAATATAAAACTCTGAAATCTTGAGGCATATGAGGATATGAGAGAATCTATTGCTCTAAAAATACCGACATCTTTTTCATTGTAGCCACCTCTCACCGGGATTGCAGAAACAAAAATCATAAAATCAACATTCTTTAAATAGTAAATAAGAGGTAGTGATGGGTGAAAGAAATCTCTACAAACTAATATCCCCGCTTTTCCAAATTTTGTATGAAAACTTTTAACATATTTTCCCTTCCCAAAAAACTTCAAATCTTCAAACATTCCGTGTGTGGGAGGATAAATCTTTCTATGGACATGAATAATTTTCCCATAAGATAGATAGGCTTGAGAAATGTAGAAATTTTTATCCTCTCCCTTCTCTACAAAGCCCAGAACAATATCAATCTTTTTACTTAAATCTGAAAAAATACCTTCAATTTCTTTTCTATCCATTGCAACATCAAAAGCACCGTCTTCAAGATAGTATCCTGTGAGAGATAGCTCTGGAAATATAATTAAATCACTTCCCTCATCTATGGCATTTTTAATAAAAAGCTCATGCTTTTTGACATTCTCATCAATTCTTCCTAAATTAGGGTTTATTTGTGCAAGAGTAACTCTAAAATTCATTTTCTATCCTCCTTAAAAATGGTAATCTCATAAGGGCATATAAAAGAGGAAGACCAATAAGATAGGTTGCTATCAGCTCACCTATTATTATCGATGTGGATATAGAAAGATACAAACCCAAATCAAAATTTGCAATGGAAAGGACGCTACCTTTTGAAAGAAGGGTGATGTAGAAACTTACCCCAAAGCCGTTTATAAGAATAGGGGGGATGGGAGCAAGATAGGGTCTTTTGGTTTTACCTAAAAGATAGGTGAGATATGCAGCAAGAAGAGTGAGAGAGGATCCGAAAACCACATCAATTATCCCGAAGGGAGAAAAAAGATTGGCAATAAAACAACCCACAAAAAGTCCTAAAATGGCTTCAGGGAATATAAACGGAAGAAGAGTTAAGGCTTCAGACACCCTTACTTGAAATGCTTTAAAGCTTATAGGCGCGAATAAAAGGGTCAAAGAAAGATATAATCCAGCAATAATTCCAGCTATAGCAAGCTTTCTAATTACTTCCCTCTTCATCTCTTCTGCCTCTAAAAAAGCCGAAGAATCCTCTCCTTTTCTCCTTCTTCTCTTTTTCTTCTACAACTTCTTTCTCCTCTCCCTTCTCCTCTCCTTCAGGCTCTTCTATTTTCTCAGGTTTCTTTTCTTCAACAAGTTCAATCTTCCCTTCAAACTCTCTCAACTTACTCTCAAGCTCCTCTCTCTCTTTCTTTAGAGCCTCTAATTCATTCTCTTTTCTCTTTATATCCTCTACAAGTTTTGTAATTCTTCTGTTCATAGATCTCGTTTTTCCTTTAAGAAAAATAATCTGAGGTAAGTGCCAGAGCCAGACAACGATAGCACCAAACAAAAGTGCTCCTATGAAGACAAAACCCACTGGTATGGGTTCTGGAGTTGACCACTTAAGAAAAGTGAGAGTAACCGGCTGACTCCCGTTCTGGAAGAGGAAGATTATGGCAAGTATAAACAAAATGAGATAGATAACTGTTCTAATCATTTTTCACCTCCACCACAATTTTACCAAATTTTTCACCCTAACCAATT
>CAZNRO010000107.1:0-2086 GCA_964575745.1 uncultured Caldisericota bacterium
AAACCATCCTCTCGCAGGGAAAACTCTTATATTTGATATAAAACTTAAGGAGATAGTGAAGAATAGTTAGTTAAAAAGGTTTTATAGTGTGATTTAATAAATAGAATAGTTAAAAACTATTGACAAATTTAAAATTTATTTTATAAATTTATTTGCTACTTTATTTCGCAATCTAACTTTTTATTTTTTATATATCTCTCTATGGAGGGAGGTGAAATGGAGACAAAAGGAAGACACTTGATCCTCGAGATCTCTGGATGCGATCCAGAAGTGTTAAACAGCATTGAGAAAGTGAGAGACATTCTCACAGAAGCAGCGAACAGGGCTAACGCCGAAGTCAGGGAGACGGCTTTTCACCGATTTTATCCCCAAGGCGTTAGTGGAGTGGTTGTTATATCGGAATCCCATCTCTCTGTGCACACCTGGCCAGAACATGGGTATGCAGCACTTGACATCTACACATGCGGAGAAGATACCGACCCATGGAAAGCGCTTAAATTTGCAGCAGAAGAGTTTAAAGCCAGGGAGGTTTACCTCACCTCCATTTCACGGGGTGAGAGGGAGAATGGGAGATTTGTACATAAAATAACGGAGAATTTATCGGGGAATCTTGTGGAGGAAATAGGTGAAGAAGCGGTGGATGTGGTTTCATGATAGGTTTGAACCCACTGAGGTTCACCTCCATGGGTTCTCAGACTATATAGCAGGAAAGGAGACTAAGTATCAGAAGATAGAGATACTTCAGTCTCCTTTCTTTGGTAAGATGCTCGTAATTGATGGAGATGTTCAATCCTCTGAAAAGGATGAATATATATATCACGAATCTTTAGTTCATCCAGCTCTGACAATTCTAAAAAAGCCTGAAAATGTACTTATACTTGGTGGAGGAGAGGGCGCCACTTTAAGAGAGATTTTAAAACACAAAACTATTAAAAGTGTAACAATGGTTGACATTGACAGAGAGAGCATTGAATTTGCCAAAAAGCACCTTAAGGAATGGCACAAAGGAGCATTTGAGTCAGAAAAACTAAATCTTATCCTGGGAGATGCCCTTAAAATAGTTAATGAACTTAAAGAGGGTAGTTTTGATGCAATAATATCTGATGTTACAGAACCCTTTGAGGGAGGTCCATCTTACAGGCTTTTCACAAGAGAATTTTTTGAAAAGTTAAAAAGGCTACTTAAAAAAGACGGGGTATTCTCGCTTCAGGCATCGATGCTAAGAAATGTTACATATAAGCTTCACAGAGCAATACACTGGACACTAAAAGAAGTCTTTTCTCTTGTCTTTTCTTACTACTCCTATGTCCCTTCCTTTGATACAACCTGGGGTTTTTGTCTTGCAAGCGATGAATTAAATCCAGAGGATTTCTCCATAGAGGAGATAGACAGAAGGATAGGTGAGAGAATAGAGGGAGAATTAAGGTTCTACGATGGTGAAACACACAAGAAGTTATTTCTTTTACCGAAGGATATAAGAGAGATTTTAAAGAAAAAAGTAAATATTATAGAAGAAGATAAGCCCTTTGTTTTACCCAAGAAGAATAGTCTCTAAAAGAAGAGAGAGAAGAATAAAGAAGAGGAAGCCTTCCAAATTTGGAAGGCTTTTGCTTATCATCACCATAGCAGTCTCTATAACACTCCTCGTGTTATTCATTATCTCATTCAACTACTATGTAAACTTATCCCAAGCGCTTCCAGACATAAGGAAAATAGAGTACGATCCACCTCAGTCCTCTGAAATTTTTGACAGGGATGGAAACCTTATAAGAACTGTCTTTTTTGTGGAAAATAGAATCTATGTACCTTTATCCCAAATACCAAAAAATTTTATAGACGCTCTCATTGCAAGTGAAGATGCAAGGTTTTTTGAACATAAAGGTGTAGATCTTAAGGCAATGTTTAGAGCCTTGTATGTGAACTGGAAAGAGGGGAAAGTAGTGGAGGGAGGCTCAACCCTGACACAACAGCTTGCAAGGGAGCTTTTTCTTTCAAAGAGAGTCACCATTGAGAGAAAATTAAAGGAGATAATACTTGCCCTCCGTCTTGAAAAGGTTTACTCTAAAGAAGAGATACTTGAGTATTA
>CAZNRO010000108.1:0-2067 GCA_964575745.1 uncultured Caldisericota bacterium
AAGGAGGTTAAGGTGTTTGCAATTATAGAGGCAGGTGGAAAGCAGTATCTTGTTAAAGAAGGCGATACATTAAAGGTAGAGAAACTTCCATATGATGAGGGAAGTGAAGTTGTCTTTGATAAAGTTCTTCTTTTAAGGAAAGAGGACGAAGAGATCGTTGGAACTCCCTATGTTGAGGGAGCGAAGGTTCTTGGTAAGGTTTTAAAACAGATGAAAGAAAGAAAGGTTAAGGTATTTACGTACCATGCAAAGACAACCTATAAAAGGATGTTGGGTCATAGACAGAGAAAAACTGTTGTAAAGATTGAGAAGATTGAGTTAGGAGGTTAGTTATGGCTCATAAAAAGAGTGGTGGAAAGTCAAAAAACGGAAGAGATTCCAATCCAAAATATCTTGGTGTAAAGGCATTTGATGGTCAGATTGTTAAACCAGGGTCAATAATCGTAAGACAGCGTGGTTCAAGAATAAAACCAGGAAAAAACACCGGGCTTGGTAATGATTATACAATCTTTTCAAAGATCTATGGAGTTGTAAAGTTTGAGACCTTTGGAAAGGGAAGAAAGAGGGTAAGTGTCATTCCAAAAGAAATTCAATAAAAAGTATTCCTTTGATTTAGCAGAAATTTTTGTCAAGGGTGGTAAAGGGGGGGACGGTATAATAGCCTTTAGAAGAGAAAAGTATGTTCCATATGGGGGTCCTTCAGGTGGCGATGGTGGAAAAGGGGGAGATGTTATATTAAAGGTTAATCCACAACTCGATACACTCACAAATTTTAGATTTAAGAAGGTGTTTAAAGCAGAGAGTGGAAGACATGGTGAAGGGAGCAATAAAACCGGTAGGGACGGAGAGGATTTAATTGTCGATGTTCCACCAGGTGTTCTTGTATGGGATAAGGAAACAGGTGAGCTTCTTGGAGAACTTACTGAGCCAGAAGAGGAACTTGTTGTTGCAAGAGGAGGCGAGGGTGGAAAAGGGAATGCTTCATTTGCCACTCCTGAGAATAGAGCTCCTCGCATAAGAACTTTAGGAGAAGAGGGGGAAGAGAGAAGGCTTATACTTGAATTAAGAATTATAGCTGAAGGGGGACTTGTTGGATACCCCAATGTTGGGAAATCCACAATTCTATCCAAGATAAGCAATGCGAAGCCTAAGATAGCATCATATCCATTTACGACCCTTACCCCTGTTATTGGTGAGGTAAGAATTGACGATAAGAAGTCATTAAGAGTTGTTGATCTTCCAGGTCTTATAGATGGAGCACACGAGGGAAAGGGGCTTGGACTCACATTTTTAAGGCATATTCAGAGGACTTATTTTTTGATTTTTGTTCTTGATGTTTCAGAGGCTTCGCCTATGGATGCAATCACTCAGTATGAGAATCTTGTGAAGGAGATTGAGGAGTTCAATCCTGAAATTCTTGAGAAACAAAAGATAATTGTTTTAAATAAAATTGATCTCCCTGTTAAAAATCTTAAAGAGGCAGAAAATTACTTTTATAAACAGGGATTTCCAGTTGTTAAAATGTCTGCTATAAAAGGTGAAGGAATAGATGAGCTTAAAGAAGAGATAGGAAAGATAAAATTACCAGAGAAAGAGAAGGTTGTAAGACCAAAGAGAAGGTATGTTTTAAGAGCGGATAAGGATAAAAGAAAAATTGAAGTTAAAAGGATTGGAGAGACATTCTATGTTTATGGAGAGGAACTTGGAAGACTTATTAAAGGTGTAGATCTTACATCTCCATTTGGCGTGGAGAGAGTGCAAAAGATATTTAAGAGGTTTGGTGTGGAAGAAAAGCTAAAAAAACTTGGAGTGAAAGAGGGAGACCTTGTTATAATAGAAGGTATAAGGTTTAGATATCATGAGTAAGAAATCAATAGGAATAATTGGAGGTTCTTTCAATCCCATACACATAGGTCACCTTGTTGTTGCTGAGGAAGCAAGGGTGAGATTTTCGCTGGAGAGAGTGATCTTTGTACCTGTTGGTGTTCCAGGCTACAAAAAACCCACACACCTTATAGATCCAGAGAGAAGATTTGCCATGACGCTTCTTGCCACAGCTTCAAATCC
>CAZNRO010000109.1:0-2022 GCA_964575745.1 uncultured Caldisericota bacterium
AGGAGGCTCGATGAATATAAAAGGTGTTCTTGTGGGACATGCAGAGGATAGAGACGCATTAACTGGAATTACTGTAATTCTCATTCCTGATGGTGCCACAGCAAGTTGTGATGTTAGAGGCTCAGCTCCAGGAACAAGGGAGGTTGCTCTTCTTGAACCAACAAAAATGATTAGAAAAATTCATGGTATAGCATTATGTGGTGGAAGTGCATTTGGATTAAGAGCTGCACAAGGAGTGGTAAGATATCTGAAGGAAAGAGGTATCGGATTTGACACAGGAATTGTAAAAGTACCCATTGTACCTTCTGGTGTCATATTTGATCTTGGAATTGGCAAAAAGGACGTTTATCCAGACGAAGAGATGGGTTATAAAGCATGTATTAATGCAAAAGAAGGAATTCCTGAGGTGGGAAGTATCGGTGTTGGAACTGGAGCAACGATAGGAAAGGTTTTAGGAATGAAATTTGCCTCAAAATCTGGAATCGGTTTTCATGAAGAGAGTCTTCCCCATGGAATTAAGGTTTCTGCCCTTACAGTGGTAAATGCCTTTGGTGATGTGTACGAAAATGAAAAAATAATTGCTGGAGCAAGAAAACCAGTTGGTTCAGGTTTTTTAAACACAGAAAGATACATAAGGACACTTATCGGAACAATAACCTCAAAGTTTATGGAAAACACAACTCTATCTGTTGTTGCTACAAATGCAGATATCACAAAAGAGGAAGCTAAAAAGATAAGTGAGATGGCTCACGATGGTATGGCAAGAGCAATAAGACCAGTTCATACAATGTTTGACGGAGATATCGTGTTTACCATTGGAACAGGAGAGAAGGGAAGAATAAGTGTAAATATACTTGGAACAGTGGCTGCCATTTGTGTGGAGAAATCTATAATAAATGCAATAAAAAGTGTAACTAACCCAGAAGATAGTCAAGAATCATCATGACTATGAAACCTGCCATCAAAGAAAAGGTTGCTTCCTTTTCAAAACCTCTCCTGTGACTTTCTGGTATAACCTCTTCACTTATAACATAAAGCATTGCCCCTGCTGCAAAGGCAAGCCCATAGGGAAGAATTGGTCTGAAGATAGAGACAAGGAAAAAGCCGAGTAATCCCATTAAAGGTTCAACAAGTCCTGAGAGGGTTGCAATAAGAAGAGATTTCCATCTTGTATATCCTTCAGCAACAAGGGGTAAGGCAACGGCAAGACCCTCTGGCATGTTTTGAAGCCCAATGGCTGTTGCAATAACTATTCCTGCCTTTATATTCCCTGAACCAAATCCCAAACCTACAGAAAGACCTTCTGGAAAGTTGTGAAGGGTTATGGCAAAGACAAAGAGCCATATCTTTTTAAGCCTTGAGGAAGGACCCTCCCTTCCATATATAAAGTGCATGTGAGGAGTAATCTTATCAAGAAATGACATTAAAACTCCTCCTAAGACCATTCCGACAATGGTTATAAGTATTCCTCCTATATCAAGGGCAGGAAGAAGCAGGCTGAAGAAGGTAGCTGCAAGCATTATTCCTGCTGCAAAACCAAGGAGTGCATCGGTAAGTTTTGGATTATTCTTTTTTATAAATAATACAGGAATTGCTCCAATACCTGTAGCAAAACCAGAAAGGAATATTCCTATTAAACTTACATAAATGAAGTTCATATTTTCATTTTATCACTATCTTTTTACGAACCAGCTGACCACAAAACCAGAAAGAATTGCAAATATAAGTATTAGAGCATCAAACAAGAGGGTAAACTTTAGCCCTAAGAAAGGAATTGCAAAGGGGAGCCACTGTAATTTTATAGACCACGCTCCAATAGTTGTTGCAATAACATTTACACCCGCCCCCTTTTCTCTTAATTCTTTGAACAAAGGATAGAAGAGAAAGCTTGGACCAACCATAAAAGTTCCGAAAATAGCTCCAATCATAACACCTTTAATACCAGTCTCTTTACCCACCAGTTTGGATACTGTCTTCTTGTTTAAAAACTCGGAGATAAAACCCATAAGGAATGCCACAGAG
>CAZNRO010000110.1:0-1988 GCA_964575745.1 uncultured Caldisericota bacterium
CCACTTGTATAGACATCATCAATTATAAGGATTCTTTTATCTTTAATTATTTTCTCTGCCCCCATCTTCAACTTGAATGCACCTAAGGGATTTCTCATTCTTTCCTGAGGAGAAAGCGTGGTTTGGCTTTTAATTCTCTTTACCTTCTCAATAATTGGTAGATACCTTATATTAAGCCTTCTTGCGATGCCTTTTCCCATTAAAAGAAGGTGCTCTGGTATATATGAGAATAAAAATCCCATGGAAGGAACAGGTACAACAATATCAACTCTTTCGTGTTCAATTAGCTTTAAGGATTCCTCTATAAGATAGGGAATTGGAGAAACCTTTCCCCTTTTAATCTCGTTTATAAGTTTTTCACCCTTTAATCTATAGATGGTAATAAAGTAAAGGGGGTTTCCCATAAGAGTCTTGGCTCTACCTTTTACAAAAAGAGTCTTTTTGCACTCATTACATATGGCTCCTTCGCCTTCCTTTCCACACACAACACACTCATTAATGAACAGAAAAGGAAAAATCTTAGATATGTCCATCTGAGAGAAAATCCAAAAGAAGAGAAAAAGAGCTTCTCTCTCTTTCCATAAACTCTCTCTTTCTTTCAATAATAATTTTCCTTCTCTCCTCTCTCTCCTCAAACACCCTATTAAATTTATCTATCCACACATCCAGAGCCTCGTATGTTTCTATAAAATCTTTAAAACCAACCTCTTTAGAAAGAACTCTTACTTTTAAATCGTATGGAATGGGAAGAAATGGTACGTCATTCATTATAGAGAAAATTATTGAGTGATACCTTGCTCCTATTAGAAACTGTGCCTCAGAAAACTTCTCAAGGACAGAGATTGGATCTTTCATGTGAAAATACGGAAGGTTTAAAATTTTTGCTATTTCTTTTTCCTCCTCTGAGAAAACAACAAATTCAAAATCATAAGGAATTTTTTCTTTAAGAATACTTATAAATTTACTGAATTTTTTAAGATTAAGGTCCTTAAAGTATCTTAAGGAGATAAGGATTTTCTTCCCCTTCTCCTTTCTTTCAAAGTTTAACCTAAAGGCTGAATCAAAACCAAGAAACTTATTTTTTAACTCTGGAAAGAAATTAAAGGAGAATCTATCTCTAAAGATTACAAGATCCGCCTTCTTGAACCTTAAGAAGAGAAGCTTTATGGAAATTTTCCTTATCAATGGCCCAACACCTACATTAAAAATTACAACCTTCTTCTTCAAACTCTTCATAAAATCTATGAGAAAAAGATAGTATAAAAGACTTCTAAAGCTTGTTTTATCCTGAAATAAACCTCCACCGCCAAGTATAAATGTAGAAAATTCATTTCTTATTCTCAGAATATCCTTTATGGATGTTCTATTTATTCCTTTTACACCAAAGATTGGTTTTCCTTTATTGGTTAAAACTATCGGCTCAAAGCCATTCTCTTTTAGAAAGGAAACTTCAGATAAAAGAATTGCATCATCCCCAAGATTTTCAAACCCGAAATATCCCCCTAAAATTACTTTTTCCATCGTTCTGAAACAAGTCTAAACAAAAATTTAAATATCTTTAATACTCTTTTAATCCTTCTTGGCTCAAGTATGGTTCTGTATAGCCATTCAAGTCCAAGGTCCTGAATGAATTTTGGCGCTCTCTTCTTCTCTCCAGCCCATATGTCAAGACTTCCACCTATACCAATGCAGACAGGAATATCCTTAAATTCTTCTCTCCATTTATAGATCCACAATTCCTGCTTTTCAGATCCCATCCCCACTAAAAGAACATCTGGTTTTTCCCTCTTTATCTCTTCAACAATCTTAATCTCTTCGTCCTTATCAAAATATCCATTAAATGTGGATAATATCTTAAGATTTGGAATCTCTTTAATTAAATTCCTTTTGGCTTTATCAGCAACTCCCTCTTTTCCTCCAACAAGAACCACACTAAAACCTTTCTTTGCACATACCTTTAAAAGATCGTATGTGAGATCAATACCAGG
>CAZNRO010000111.1:0-1988 GCA_964575745.1 uncultured Caldisericota bacterium
GGTCTTTTATGTAATTTACTTCCCTTTCAACAATTGCTTTTGGAAGTCTAAACTCTGGAATTCCATACGTAAGCACACCACCTGGAAGATGTAAAGATTCAAAGATCGTAACATCATACCCCATTTTTGAAAGATCTGCTGCACAGGTGAGCCCTGCGGGTCCTGCTCCAATAATAGCAACTTTTATATTTAAAGGCTTTGGTTTCTCAGGGATTTTAATTCCTTTTTTCGCTTCCCAGTCCGCAATAAATGCTTCAAGTCTTCCTATTGCAACTGGTTCAAATCTTTTTCCAAGAACACACCTCTCCTCACACTGCGTTTCCTGTGGGCAAACCCTTCCAGTAATTGCAGGAAGTGAGTTTGTCTCTTTCATTATTTCTATAGCCTTATCAAAATCCCTTTCTTTTATAGCCTTTATAAAGCCAGGAATATCAACATTTACAGGACAACCTTCAATACATGGAGGTTTTGGACATTGAAGGCATCTTTCCGCCTCAATTACTGCCTCTTCCTCTGTATAGCCAAAAGGAACTTCATTAAAGTTCTTGATTCTTTCCTTTGGATTCTGTTCACGCATAGGAGTCTTTTTTGGTTTAATCTTCATGGATAATGCCCTCCTTCTCCTCAAAGTGTTCCATCGCTTCTTTCTCTTCTCTCTTATACATCTTTAATCTCTCAAGAAGAAGATCAAAGTTTACAAGATGTCCATCAAATTCAGGACCATCCTGACATGTAAGTTTTGTTTCTCCCCCAACTTCAACCCTGCATGCACCACACATCCCTGTTCCATCCACCATTATTGAGTTTAGACTTACAATGGTTTTTATTTTATAAGGTCTTGTAACTTCACATACAAATTTCATCATTATAGGAGGACCTACGGCAGTTACCTGTGCTATTTTTTCTCCACTCTCAATGAGATCCTTTAGAACATCCGTGACAAAACCTTTTCTTCCATAACTTCCATCATCTGTAGCCACAAGGACATCATCACAGAATTCTCTGAATCTATCTTCCCAGAAGAGTAGATTCTTACTTCTTGCACCAAGAATTACCTTAACTTTGTTTCCCACTTTCTTAAAACCTTTTGCAATTGGATAAACCGGTGCAATCCCAACCCCTCCTCCAACGAGAACAACACTACCTTCATCGTACTTAACTATCTCCGATGGGTTTCCAAGAGGACCAACCACATCTTTAACAGTTTCTCCCACCTCTTTTTTTGAAAGAAGATGTGTTGTAAGACCAACAGTTTGAAATACCATAGTTATTTCGTCTTTATCATAATCAGCTATTGTAAGTGGAATTCTTTCTCCTTTGTCATAAACCCTCACTATAAAAAATTGACCTGGTTTCGCATTTTTTGCTACAAGAGGAGCTTTAACTTTCATAAGATAAACTTTCGGGCCAAGTTCCTGTTTTTCTGTTATCTTGAACATATACCGTCCTCCTTTTAACAAAAATCATTAAAATTATAACACATGTTCCCTCTCTATCTCTTTAATTATTTCTATAAGGCCTGTTTTTATATCAACAGGAAGATGTTTGGTGGATATTATGTCTATCGCTTCCTTAAAGGGAATCCCCTTTATTTTCTCCTCGATAGAAATTATAATGTTTCTGTCCTCAAGGAGAAAATCACCATATATCTTTATCTCTTCGATTCTTTTTTTGAACCTGCCTCTTAAAATTATTAGTCCACTTCTAATCTTTTTTGTATATATCTCTTCATAATTTTTATCACTTCCAAAGGTCCATTCATGCCTTATGTATTTTTCCTCTGTGAGTTTTCCCATAAGTTCGATTTCTCTATCTGAGAGATTCCCTTCTACTAAATCTACATTAAAATAATCTTTAAATGTGTTAAGAAATATACGGTATGCTTCCTCAACTGGGATATGCTTTTTTATCTCAATTGCTACTGTTGTTAAAGCATCTTTTAGGGAATTAAATTTCTTATCGGAAAATTTTGGTTTTACAAATTTTAG
>CAZNRO010000112.1:0-1965 GCA_964575745.1 uncultured Caldisericota bacterium
ATGCAGTTAAACTTAAAATACCTTATGGAAGAGCAGTAAAACCAGAAGAGGTTGTAAATTTCATCAAAAGGGAGAAGGATGCAAAGGCACTGTTTATAACCCACAATGAGACTTCAACAGCTGTTGCAAATCCTTTGAAAGAAATAGTGGATGCGGTAAGAAAAGTTTCTGACATATTTATAATAGTGGATGCTGTAAGTTCAATGGGAATTCTTAAAATTGATATGAAGGAATGGAAAATAGATGTAGTTGTAGGAGCATCCCAGAAAGGACTTATGTCTCCTCCAGGAATTGGAATAGTTGGAGTAAGTAAAAGAGCACTTGATTTTGCCTTAGGAAAAGATGATTCATACTATTTTGGAATCAAAAATCTTAAAGCAAAGGGTGATATAGGTCAACCATTTACAACCTTTCCAGTAAGCACTCTCTTTGGATTAAGAGAGGCACTTAATATTTTATTGGAAGAAGGTTTTGAAAAAACTTACGAAAGACACAGGGTATACAAAAAACTTGTAAGAGAGTCCTTAAAAGAAATCGGCCTTAAATTTGTTGCAAATGACGAAGATTCATCTCCATGTGTTACTGCTGTCTTCTCTCCAGAGGGAATAAATGGAGAGGAAATAGTAAGGGTATCAAGGGAGAAATACAATGTGGAGATTGCATCTATTCAGGGAGATTTAAAGGGTAAAGCCTTTAGAATTGGACATATGGGCTATATAAACTCAAACGATCTTCTTGTAACAGTGGCTTCTGTTGAATCCACACTTTATAGCCTGGGCTATAAGTTTGATTTGGGTTCTGGTGTAAAAAAGTTTATAAATTTAAGACTCGACTCAGGAGTGTAAAAAGGAAATGGAAGTATTTGTTGGAACATCTGGTTGGATGTATCCATGGAACAAGGGGAAAAATTTAACATGGTATGTTGAAAACAGCAATTTGAATGCTGTAGAGCTTAACGCATCATTTTACAGATTTCCATTTAAGAACCAGATAAAGGGATGGGAGAGGAGAGGAAAGAATCTAAGGTGGTCCATAAAGGTGAATAGACTTGTAACCCACAGATTCAAGATGAGCAAGGAGGCAAAGGAAAGTTTCCTTAAATTCCTTGATCTCTTCAAACCAATGAATGAAATTATAGATTTTTATCTATTCCAGCTTCCCCCATCCTTTGGACCAGATAAAGAGAAAAGACTTTTAGATTTCTTTGAAGGATTTGATAAAGGGAAAATTGTAGTTGAATTCAGAAACAAAGGGTGGTTTAAAATGGATCTTGAGGAGTGGGGAAGAAAGAATAATCTCCTTGTTTGTTCCATAGACTCGCCAGATTTTGAGAAGTTAATCTTTAATGTAAATGGAACAGTTTATTTGAGGTTTCATGGAAGGGGAAACTGGTACTCCTATGATTATTCAATGGAGGAGCTTAAAGAAATAAAAGACTTAATCCTTTCAAAAAACCCCGAAAAAATTTACGTCTTCTTCAACAACAACCACTCAATGCTAAAGAATGCCCAAACCTTCCTAAGCCTTTTTAATACCTAAGAATCATTTTAAACACAATTTCCCTCCTCTTTAAAAGCGTGTATAATTAACTGGATGACACTGGCGACGCATTACAGTTTTTCGCTTTTACTTCTTTCGTTTATAAGGAAAGACCCATCGGTCTTTCTCTATTCACTCATCTCACTTCTTCCAGATATAGATATAAAATGGAAAAAACACAGAGGAATAACCCATTCCTTCTTTGCATCTTTCGTTATCCTTGCAATCTTTCGCTCAACACTATTCTTCCTTCCATATTTTTCACACATAATTCTTGACTATCTTACATACACCCCAATCCCCCTTCTCTGGCCACTAAAAGGAAGGTACGCACTAAGAGTTGTTAAAACAGGAGGAACTGTTGATAGACTATTAACTCTACTCTTTCTTATACTCTTTCTCGTAAATTACCTTCTTTTAAAATGA
>CAZNRO010000113.1:0-1951 GCA_964575745.1 uncultured Caldisericota bacterium
TAAGACCCAACGAGAGATGGGCTGAAACTATGCTTCATGAGATGGGACATGCAGTTTACGATAAATATTTAAATATGGATTTACCATTTTTACTTAGAGAACCTTCTCATATATTTACCACCGAGGCAGTTGCCATGTTCTTTGGTAGATTTGCAAGAAAGTGGATCTGGTATAAAGAAATTGTTGAAGTGGAGAAACAATTGAAGGATTATAAAGATTTAATAGATAAACTTTTGAAATTACAACTTATGATTTCAGCAAGATGGATAATAACCTTTGTTTTCTTTGAAAGGAAACTTTACGAGACAGAGAAGAACATTAACAATCTCTGGTATGATTTTGTATCTGAAAACCAATTCCTAAATATTCCTGAAGACAGAAGAAATAGATTTGATTGGGCTTCAAAAATTCACTTTGGAGCAAACCCAGTTTATTATCAGAATTATTTGCTTGGAGAGTTGATGGCTTCTCAGATGGATGAATTTGTAAAAGCAAACATTTCCTCTCTACCATTTAAGCCAGAGGTTGGTAGATTCTTTATAGAAAAAATATTTAAACCCGGTGGTTCCCTAAGATGGGACGAACTACTAATTAATTCTACTGGTGAAAGTCTAAATCCAGATTATTTAATAAACCAGCTCATATAGATTAAGTTTTAATTTTCTTCTTAAGAATCTTACCTAACCGTTTTATACCTTCCTCTATCTGCTCTATGCTGGGTAGAGAGAAGTTTAGTCTCATACAATTGTGTATATTTCTGTGAGGATAAAAGGCTGCTCCGATAACAAAGGCTACTTTCTCCTCTATCGCTTCATAGAAGAGCTCTTGAGTATCTATGTATTTTGGACAGGTTGCCCAAACGAAGAGTCCGCCTCCTGGTTTTGTCCACTTTACTTCACTTGGGAAATACTTTTCCATAGCTTGGAGCATGGCATCTCTCTTCTTTTTATACTCTCTTCTTACAGTTTCAAGGTATGGCTCAAGGTATCCTCTTTTTAGGAATTCGTAAACTATAAACTGGGTTATAGATGGGGAACATAGGTCTGCTGCTTGTTTTGCAATTACAATTTTTCTTATTGCCTGTGGATCTCCAACTATCCATCCAAGTCTAAGGCCTGGAGATAGAATCTTTGAGAATGTTCTTAACGCTATAACATGAGATATATCCATTGTGATTAATGACGGAAGTCTTTCTCCTTCAAATCTAACCTCTCCATACGGGTCATCTTCTATAATTGGTACTTGGTATCTCTCAGAGATCTCTACTATCTCTTTTCTTCTCTCTAAGGAAAGAGTTACACCTGTTGGGTTGTGAAAGTTCGGAACGACATAGATAAACTTTGGTTTTATTCCATCTTTCCTTAGTTTTTTTATGGTTTCTTCAAGAAGAGATGTGTCTATCCCATCTTTATTTATTCTTACATCCACAAATTTTGCCTGAAAGGCATTGAATGCCTGAAGGGCACCAAGATATGATGGAGATTCAACGATAACTGTATCACCGGGATTTACAAATACCTTTGCAACAAGATCAAGGCCCTGTTGAGATGCTGTTGTAACTATAAGGTTATCTAATGATACATCTGATCCTTCTTTTCTCATTCTTTCTACGAGAACTTCTCTTAATTGTTTTAGCCCCTCAGTTACTCCATATTGGAGGGCTTCTTTACCATAGGTTTTAAGCACATAATCGCTTACCTCTCTTATCTGCTCTGCTGGAAAGAGTGTTGGATCTGGAAAACCACCTGCTAATGAAATCACACCTTCCTGTTTTGCAACTTTAAGTAGTTCCCTTATTTCCGAAGCCCTCATTCCCTTTGCTCTTTCAGAGTACAATGCTTCCCAGTCAATTCCAATCTCGTTAGGTGATACCCCCATCTTTTCACCTTCCTTTCTTTAAGTTTTTGCCACAGAAGATTTTAACAAACTAACTCAAGAAAGTCAAATAAAT
>CAZNRO010000114.1:0-1925 GCA_964575745.1 uncultured Caldisericota bacterium
TTTTTTGTAATCATCTTCGGTGAACAGGAGGAAAAAAAGATTATTATAATAATAAAAAGACCTATTCCCGAATATTTAAATCTTCTCCACAAAACTCACACTTCCCGTTTTTTACATGATATTCTGAAATTTCATATCCAAATCTTCTTATGGCAAGACTTTTGCACTTAGGACAATAGGTATTTTCATATGGATGACCAAAAACATTTCCAATGTACACAAACTGAAGTCCAACCTTCTCGCCTATCTCTCTTATCTTCTCCAATGTTTTAACCGGCGTTGGAGGAAGATGGGACAGTTTAAAGTAGGGATAGAATCTCGTTATGTGCCAGGGTGTCTTCTTCCCAAGATTATCTCTTATCCACAAAGCAAGTTCTTCCATCTCTTTTGTAGAATCATTGATTCCTGGTATGACATTTGTGACAATCTCCACATGTATTCCTATCTCTTTTGCCTCAATTGCTCTTTCAAGAACTTTGTTTATTCCTTTTGTCCCAGTTATTTTCTTAAAGGAACTCTCCCAGAATGATTTAATATCAATACTCATGGCGTCAAGGTATGGAGAAATAAGCTGTAATCCCTCGGAGGTTATGGAGCCATTTGTAACATAGACAGTGTATAAACCGTTTTTCTTGGCAAGTTTTGAGCCATCAAGGGTGTATTCAAACCATATGGTTGGTTCGTTGTAAGTAAAAGCAATTCCATGAGCATTGTAGCGTTGAGCAATTTTTATCAATTCTTCTGGAGAGATAAGTTTACTCATGGAGAGTGTCTCTTCTGTAAGTTTTTCATAAGAGATTTCCCAGTTCTGGCAGTGCACACATCTAAAATTGCATCCCCATGTTCCAAGAGAAAGAGCGAGGCTCTTTGGATGAAAGTGAAACAGTGGTTTTTTCTCAATAGGGTCAAGAGCAATAGAAGAGACTACGCCATATATAAGAGTGTATAGTTTCCCACCTTCGTTTTTCCTTACACCACATAAACCTACCTGACCCTCTTTCAGGATACATCTCTTATAGCAGAGATTACACCTTACCTTATTTTTATCTAATTTTTCATATAGGAGTGCCTCTCTCTTATACTCCATTTAAGTATTTCTCTTTTAAATATTTATCCATGTCCTGCGCAGCTTTTTTTCCAGCCCCCATAGCTAAAATAACTGTTGCTGAGCCGGTAACAATGTCTCCACCAGCCCAGACTCCCTCTCTACTTGTTCTTCCATTCTCGTCTGCTATTACAATTCCGTGTCTTCCTGTCTTGAGTCCTGTGGTTTTTGCCACAAGTGGATTTGGAATTGTGCCTATGGCAACTATGACGGTGTCAACCTTCATTCTAAATTCACTACCAGGTATTGGAACAGGCCTTCTTCTTCCAGATTCATCAGGCTCCCCGAGTTCGTTTTTTATAACTTCCACTTCTTTAACCCACCCCTCTTCATCTCCAATGTACCTTACAGGGGTGGTAAGCCAGTGAAATTCTATTCCTTCCTCTTTTGCATGGTGATACTCCTCAAGCCTTGCAGTCATCTCTTTTTCTGTTCTTCTGTATATCACCATCACTCTTTCACTTCCCATTCTTAATGCAGTTCTTGCAGCGTCCATTGCGACATTTCCTGCTCCTATCACGGCAACTAACTTACCCTTCTTTATTGGAGTATCATACTCAGGAAATCTGTAGGCTTTCATAAGATTAACTCTTGTTAAATACTCATTGGCTGAGTAAATACCAAGAAGATTCTCTCCAGGTATCTTCATAAATCTTGGTGCACCTGCACCTGTACCGATGAATACAGCTTTGTATCCTTCGTTAAACAAATCATCCACAGTGACAGTTCTTCCCACAACAACATTACATTGGATTTTTACTCCAAGGTCTTTTATGTAATTTACTTCCCTTTCAACAATTGCTTTTGGAAGTCTAAACTC
>CAZNRO010000115.1:0-1803 GCA_964575745.1 uncultured Caldisericota bacterium
CTTGGTGCAGAGGAAGAGTGTGAAGTAAGCTATAAGGATAAGAAAGGCAAATATCAAAAACAGAAAGGTATAGAATTACCAAAAATTGAGAGATAGTTAAATCCGTCTTTTAAATAAAAATCTCTTTGTTAGGGGGTGGGGTTCTAAAATCTCCTTAAATATTATTAATTTAAGTAAATCATTATCTTTAAGTGTTTTTAATATTATTTTTTCCTGAGCTTCCCTGTAAGTTTCCCTTTTCTCTTCCTTTTCTTCTTTCTCTTCTTTAACTTCAGATACACTCTCCTTTGTTAACTGAGGGGTAATTTTAGGTTCAATCTCTTGGGCTATCCCTATCTTCTCTTTTTCGACAGGCTTAATCTCTTCCTTTTTAATTTCTTCTTCTCCCTTTCCCCCCTCCTCAATCCATTTTTTCTGAACCTCTTCCACTATTTCTTCTGGAATATACTCCTCCAGGGGAGGAGTGGGAGCTTTTTTCCTCCTCCCACT
Organism: uncultured Caldisericota bacterium; assembly: GCA_964575745.1. Classification (GTDB taxonomy): domain Bacteria; phylum Caldisericota; class Caldisericia; order B22-G15; family B22-G15; genus B22-G15. The sequence continues at coordinate 490 of CAZNRO010000115.1, forward strand.
CTGAACAATCTCAAGGACTATCATGAGTATCACATATACAATTATTGCTACGGTAAAGAAACTCATCTACTTCTCTTCTTTCTTTTTCTCTTCTTCAGATAGCTTTGATATGGACTGCCTCATCTCTGTATCAGCCATTATATTTTTCATTGTGTAGTAATCAAGTACTCCAATGTTTCCCTTTCTTAGTGCTTCTGATATTGCTTTTGGTATTTCAGCTTCTGCCTCAACGACCTTTGCTCTCATCTCTTGAACCCTTGCCTTCATCTCCTGTTCCCTTGCCACTGCCATTGCTCTTTTCTGCTCAGCCATTGCCTGATAAATCTTTTTATCCGCCTCTGCTTGATCAATCCTTAACTTTGCACCAATATTTTTTCCAACGTCAACATCTGCTATATCAATGGAGAGTATTTCAAAGGCTGTACCTGCATCAAGGCCCTTTCCAAGCACTGTTTTTGAAATTAAATCTGGATTTTCAAGTACATCCTTGTGACTCTCTGCAGAACCTATAGTTGTAACAATTCCTTCACCTACCCTTGCGATAATAGTTGCTTCTCCTGCTCCTCCAACCAATCTCTCTATATTTGCTCTAACTGTGACCCTTGCCTTTGCCTTAAGCTCAATTCCATCCTTCGCTACCGCCGCTACAATTGGTGTTTCAATGACCTTTGGGTTAACACTCATCTTCACAGCTTCAAGCACATCTCTTCCTGCAAGGTCAATGGCTGCTGCCCTCTCAAAGTTAAGGGGGATTCCAGCTCTTTCTGCAGCAATCCATGCATCAATTACCTTGTCTACATTTCCACCTGCAAGGTAATGAGCTTCCAATTTGTCAACACTTGCATCAAGTCCTGCCTTCCTTGCCTTTATAAGTGGAAGAACAATTTTTGCTGGTGTAACCCTTCTCAATCTCATTCCAATGAGTGTGAATAACCCAACAGGTACACCTGCAGCCATGGATGCAATCCATAAACCTACAGGAATAAAACTAAATACCACTATGATGAGTATCAAGATTATTATCACAGTGAACCATACACCCAATCCAAACATCTTTACCTCCTTTCTTTTATTTTACCAGATAAGCGGGGAATAAACATGGGAACTTCCTTTTTATAAGAGATGTATTCTTTCCCAAACCTTCTCTCAAGTTCAGGCTCCTCCACGGCTTTTAATTTAACAATCATTAGAATAATAAAGATGGGTGTGAATATGAATGTGAAAGAGATTGAGTTTACAAGAATTCCTATTCCAAACATCAAAATAAACAATCCTGTAAGCATGGGATTTCTTACATATTTGTATGGCCCCTCT
>CAZNRO010000116.1:0-1792 GCA_964575745.1 uncultured Caldisericota bacterium
AACTCATCTTCAGGAGGAAGCACAGGAAGCAACGCTCTTTCTGCAAGAGCTCCGTGTCCAATTTCTCTTCTTGATGGTGCACGCAAAGGCTTAACCTCACCTACGGAAAATGGAGGGAAGTTATAGTAGTGCATATATCTCTTGGTAAATTCTTCTTCCAGACCTTCAATCAGCTGACCTTCACCAACTCCTCCAAGGGTAGTAACAGAGAGAACTTGCGTTTGACCTCTTGTAAATAATCCAGAGCCATGAGCATAAGGGAGAAAACCAACCTTTATGTAAAGTGGCCTTACATCCTTTGGTCCTCTTCCGTCTACTCTTATCTTTTTCTCAAATACTCTTCTTCTGACATACTTTTTGAGTACTTTCTTGAATATATATTTTAGCTTTTTCTCAAGTTCATTATTCTCTTCGTCTTCAGGAATAAACTTTCCTACAAACTCTTCCTTTAATTCATCAAGTAGTGCTTCCCTTTCCTTTTTATCCTTAGCTTTTGAGAGAATTTCCTCAATTTTTGGTTCAAGCTCTTTTCTTGCCTCTTCAACCATAGATTCTTCTATTTCAAGAGGAGTAACCTCCATCTTCTCCTTTCCATACATAGAGGCAAATTCTTTTATCTTTCTTGCAATTTTTCTAATCTCTTCATGAGCAACTTCAAGGGCATCAACTATTACATCCTCTGGAACCTCTTTTGCTCCTGCTTCAACCATAATTATATTATCTTCTGTTCCAGCCACAACAATATCCATTTCACCATTTTCTATCTCTTCAAAAGTGGGATTAATTATGAATTTATCTCCTATCTTTCCAATCCTTACTGCACCTATGGGACCTTCAAAGGGAGCATTTGAAAGAGATACAGCAAGGGATGCTCCATTTAATCCAAGAATATCAGCAGGATCTTCCTTATCCTGAGATAAAACAGTAACTATCACCTGTACATCATTATAGAAAAACTCAGGGAATAGTGGTCTTAAAGGTCTGTCAATAAGTCTTGACTTTAATATCTCTGACTCTGTTGGTCTTCCCTCTCTCTTGTAGAAACCTCCAGGAATCTTTCCTGCAGCATAAAGTTTCTCTTCATAATCTACAACAAGGGGAAGAAAATCAATATCCTCTCGGGGTTCTTCAGAAACAGTAGCAACAGCAAGAACAACAGTTCCACCAAGTTTAACAAGAGTGGAACCACCGGCTTGCTTTGCAAGTTCTCCTGTTTCAAAAATTATATTTTTTCCCGCTACCTCAATTTCTAACGTTTTTTTCTCTATTTCTTGACCCATTTATTTTCTTAAACCTAAGCTTTCTATTAAATGAATATACCTATTATAATCCTTCTCTTTTAAATAATTTAAAAGTTTCCTTCTTCTACCAACCATTTTAAGAAGACCCCTTCTTGATGAGTGGTCCTTCTTATGAACTTTCAAGTGTTCTGAAAGTCTCTTAATTTTTTCAGTAAGTATTGCAATCTGTACCTCTGGAGAACCAGTATCACCTTCGTGAATCTGATACTTTGCAATAATTTCCTGTTTTTCTTCCTTTTCCAGCATCTTTACCTCCTAACCTACCCCTTAACCCAGAGTAAATTTTTCTCCAGGTCAGGGATCATTGGCTTTTTTATTAGTTTAATCAAAAATAATTATAGCACAATAAAGGAATTAGTTCAAATAGGGGATATTCTTAGAATAAAAACTGGCTGGGGAGCAGGGATTCGAACCCCGACTTACGGATCCAGAGTCCGCTGTCCTACCGTTAGACGACTCCCCAACCACTATCTATATTATAACAAAAATTT
>CAZNRO010000117.1:0-1761 GCA_964575745.1 uncultured Caldisericota bacterium
CATGCCTCCTCCTTTCTTGGGGGAACCAGGGTTCCCACATGCCGAAACCCTCTGAATTTCTATCCCCCAAACCTGCATCGTATGTTACTGCAATTAGTTCTCTTGATCCTGAAAGTTCATAAATTCCTGTGTATCCAGTTATTGGAGAACCTTTAAACTTTATTACCTTTTTGTTGAGTTCATCAGAGAATTTAAAAGGTCTAATTTTAAGATTCAACCCATCGGCTTCTCTTTTATATACAAGGAGAAATTTCTTTTTCGCATTTTTTTCTATAAGATTTGTAAACTCCTTTTCATACGGGTGGTAGTAATAGGCTTTTTCATCTCCTGTTTTGTCAGAAGTTGAATGAATTGTTACAGGTGAGAGCATTCTTATAAGCAATTTATTCTCTAATCTCGGCTGGGTAAGAACTTCTATATTTGATACAAACAGGTTTTGTCCTATAATATTAAATTCTTTCTCTTGAAGAGTCTTGTTTCCAAAGTCTCCTATAATATCCTCAAACGGTGATGAAAAGAAGAAAGTTATCCTTCTAAAAAGTAACATCTCCTTGTTTGTGTTTTTTAAACCAATCCTATTTGCTTTTTCTTTTAATCTGTCTCCTTGAAACAATTTCCCCTTCTCCAGTATTCTTGAGAAAGTAAATAGCTTGAATTTTCTTTTACCAAGTATAAATCCCTGATTGTGAAGCTTTGTGGCTAACTTATTTGAGAAAGATGAGTAAATTAGAGAATGAATTAAATAGTTGTAATGGATTGGCAGTAAGATTTCTCCTTTTAAAGATTCATAGGTTATCTTTAATCTCATATATCTTCCTCAGGATATATTTTAACTTTAGGTCAGTGTCAGGAAATGTCCTTCTTTTCATTTATCTTGTATATTTCAGATAATTTTTTAATCTCATCTTCAATTTCTTTCTTTAAGGATTCGGGTTTTAATACTTCAACATGAGAGGCATAACCTATTATCCATCTCTTAATTTCCTCTGGATTAGCTGTGACTTTAAAGAGTATTCCACCGTCATCAAGTTCCTCTATTTTCTGTGTCTTATGCCAGATCCTTTCCTTTATCCACCTTGATTCATATTTATCGAACTTAAGGACTATTTCTTTTTCGCCGCCTTTATAAATTCTCCAGGCTTTCTCCAGATAATCCTTAGGATTAAAATCTTTAGGAATATTAAACCGTTCTTTCAAAGTTTTAATTTCAAGGATTCTATCAAGGGCAAAATCTCTTATCTCTCCTCTCAGATGGCAAAATCCAACAAAATACCAGACACCCTCAAAATTGTATAGATGATATGGATTTACCTTTCTTTCGGAAATTTTATCTCTTGATATTGTATAATACTTTATTTTTAAAGTTTTTCTTTCCCTTATTCCGTTGAATATTATCTCAAAAATTTTACTTATTTCTTTTTTTGCCTTAATTGGCTGAAGGCTTACGGATAGAAGCATTTCAAGTTCCTTTGATGTTAAAATAGATTCTTCTGGAGCGACTCTTTCAATTTTTTTCATTAGGGATTCTATAGACGAAGAGAGAGGGGTATCTTTGAATTGTTTTAATAAATGTGTGGCAATAAAGAGAGATAAAATCTCTCCTGCAGAGAGTTTTGGAAAAGGGAATTCCCATTTTTTAGTATAATAATAACCCCCTTCGTGCTTTGAATATGAGACGGGTGCTCCCAATGATTCTTTTAGAAATTGAATATCCCTTTTTATGGTTCTTTCACTTACTTCCTCGTCTCTTGCAAGTTCAGC
>CAZNRO010000118.1:0-1724 GCA_964575745.1 uncultured Caldisericota bacterium
GATTTAGAGAAAGGTTTTGTTCTTGTAACAGGCGCTACAGGAAGTGGAAAATCCACAACTCTTGCATCTGTTATAGATAAGATAAATTCGACGAGAAGCGTCCATATAATCACTATTGAAGATCCAATAGAGTATCTCCATAAACATAAAAAAAGTATAGTGGTGCAAAGAGAGCTTGGATCTGATACAAGAAGTTTTCCAAAGGCACTTAGAAGTGTTTTAAGAGAGGATCCAGATGTTATACTCGTGGGAGAGATGAGAGACCTTGAGACGATATCTGCTGCTATAACTGCAGCAGAAACAGGTCACCTTGTCTTTGCAACACTTCACACTAACTCTGCAGCTCAAAGTATTGATAGAATTGTAGATGTTTTCCCTCCTCATCAGCAACAGCAGGTAAGAATTCAGCTCTCCAATGTCTTATCAGCAATATTCACCCAGCAACTTATTGAAAGGAAGGATAAATCTGGGCTTGTCCTTGCAGCAGAAGTCCTAATAGTTACCCCTGCTGTAAGAAACCTTATAAGAGAAAACAAATCCTATCAGATAAATACTATCATTCAAACATCCAAAGATTTAGGAATGCAAACCATGAATCAGGCTTTAAAGGAACTCTACGAACATAATCTCATCAGCTTTGAATCTGCTATAAGATACTCATATGATTCATCAGAATTATTGAAAATGTTAGGTAGGGAGGGTGTAAGTGGCAGTATTTAGGTATAAAGGAAGAAATGTGTATGGGAAACTTGTCCAGGGAAAAATGGAGGCTGAATCTCCCGAAGCCCTTGAGGCTACTTTAAGGAGAAAGGGAATCTCCCAAATAACTGTTGAGAAAGCTGAGGGAGTTTCTGGCATAGAGGGAATTCTTTACAAATTTTTTGGTAAAAAAGGGGTTAGTCTAAAAGCACTTCTATTCTTCACGAGGCAGTTTACCACAATGCTCAAGGCAGGTCTTCCACTAACAAGAATTCTTGATATCTTATCCTTCCAATCACCAGGAAAAAAACTTAGAGAAATAGCAAAAAAGATAAAGAGGGATGTGGAGAGCGGGATACCTCTATCCACATCCATGATGAACTTCCCTACGATTTTCTCCAGTCTGTATGTAAGCATGATAAAAGCTGGAGAGGTGGGTGGAAATCTTGATAGATCATTTGAAAGAATCACAGAGTTTTTAGAGAACGATTACAGATTAAGACAGAAGATAAAAAGTGCCATGAGCTATCCGTTGTTTGTATTAATTATCGCTTTCTCCTTAGGCTTTTTCATGCTAACAGTATTTGTTCCAAGATTTGCTGGTTTCTTTGCAGACTTGAATGTTTCATTGCCTGCAATGACTCAATTCACTTTAAAACTTTCCCTTATACTTAAGAAAAATTGGTGGATTATACTTATTGTAATAATAGGTCTGGTTATAGCCTTCAACATATTTAAAACAACTCCCTACGGTAGAGAGAGAAGCGATTCTTTTAAATTAAGGATGCCTGTTCTTGGAAAATTGAATCACCTAACTGCAATGGCAAGGTTCAGCGCTACACTCTCTTCCCTTCTTGCAGCAGGAGTCCCGCTTCTCCACGCCCTTGATACAGTCGGAGGAGTGCTTGACAATGTAATAATCCAGAGAGAGATACAGAAAATAGAGGAAAGGGTGAGAAGGGGAGAGACACTATCCAAACCAATGGAGGAATCTGGTCTTTTTACGCCAATGGTTGTTCAGATGA
>CAZNRO010000119.1:0-1712 GCA_964575745.1 uncultured Caldisericota bacterium
TTCCTGTGCTTGTTGGAGGCACGGGCTTATATTTAAGAACTCTTCTCTCCTTCGAACCACCTGGCAGTAAAAAAGAGGTAAGAGAAAAGATTGAGAAAGAGGCAGAAAAATTTGGTCTAAACTTCCTTTATGAGAAATTAAAAAAAATTGATCCAGTTTTCGCAGAAAAAATCTCCCCAAGGGATAGAAAGAGGATAATCAGAGGACTTGAAGTTTATGAAATATATAAAAAACCTATATCCTCTTTCTTTGGAGAGGAAGAAAGGTATGATGCATTAAAGTTTGTACTTTTAATGGAGAGAAAAAAACTCTACAAAAGAATAGAGGATAGAGTGGATAGGATGTTTGAATTGGGTTTTGTAGATGAAGTAAAGAGAATAAAGGAGTCTTTTGGTTTTTCAAAAACATCAAAAAAGGCAATAGGATATGAAGAGATACTTCTTTATCTTTCAGGAGAAATCTCCCTTGATGAGTGTAAAAGAAGGATAAAGAAGAGAACAAAGGAGTATGCAAGAAGGCAGATTATCTGGTTAAGGAAAGAGAAGAATGCGATTATAATAGATGTAACGGATAAAAAGCCTCATGATACAGCAGAGGAAATTTTAAAGAAGGTGAAAGAGAAATGGAAGAATTTATAGAAAAAGAGGAAGAAAAGATAAGAGAAGCATTTAAAAAAATTGAGAGGATAAGATACAACAATTTTAAGAGAGTTATTGAAGCCTTTAGATTGTATAAAGTGAGGGAGATGGATTTTTCTGACTCAACTGGTTATGGATTCTATGATACTGGACGGGACAAGTTAGAAAAAATATTCTCCTTGGTGTTTGGAACAGAGGATAGCCTCGTAAGAAGTCAAATTGCTTCAGGAAGTCATGCAATATCCATAGCATTGTTCGGCATTTTAAAAAAGGGAGATGAAGTTCTTTCAATAACAGGAAAACCCTATGATACCATAGAGAGAACACTTGGACTTAAACCATCTCCTCTTTCATTAAAAGACTTCGGGGTATCCTATAGAGAGGTAAATATGTTCAGGGAGGATATAGATTTTAAGAAAGTTTTAAGAGATGAAACAAAGGTTATATTCATTCAAAAATCCATGGGATATACACAGAAGAGAAGAACGCTTCTTAATAGAGAGATAGGTAGAATTGTGAATGAAGTTAAGTCATTAAAGGAAGATGTAATAGTTTTTGTTGATAACTGCTATGGAGAGTTTGTGGAGGATAGCGAACCAACACATTTTGGCGTTGATATTATTGCAGGATCACTCACCAAAAACCCAGGTGGAGGAATAGCACCATTTGGGGGATACATTGCTGGAAGAAAGGATTTAATAGAAAGGTGTTCCTCCCTTCTCTCCTCTCCCGGAATAGGAAAAGAGGGGGGAGCTCAAATCTCGTTTAAAAGAAATGCGTTTCTTGGATTATTTTTCTCTCCACATATAGTTGGGGAGGCTTTAAAGGGAATAACCCTTTCATCAAAGGTACTTGAGGATATTGGCTTCAGGGTTTTTCCAAAGTGGAATGAAGAGAGGGGCGATATAATTCTTGGAATTGAGTTTGGAGAAAGAGAGAAACTCATGAAATTTGCACAGATTGTCCAGAACTACTCACCAATAGATTCTGATGCAATAATTGAACCCATGAGAGAAGATTTCTTCAACGAAGAGATTGTAATGGCAGCAGGAACCTTTACTCAGGGTTCATCCA
>CAZNRO010000120.1:0-1670 GCA_964575745.1 uncultured Caldisericota bacterium
CAGATGATGAATGGAACACCTGAAACTGACATGGCAAGGATCTGGTTGCGTCCGGCAGAGAAGTATGCAAATATACTGAATCCAATTCCAGCAAGGATTAAGACAGTTCCACCTATTTTTTCGTTTATCCAGGCAATGACGACGCCAATTAGTAAAATTACAACAAGTGTTGCAAGAAGAGTTGTTTCCAGGTTCCATACCATCTTTTTCAGCATAATGGCTTCCATGGATAGGGCAAATGCCCAGTAGCCACCTACAATGACACTTGCTATCCGGGCTATCTTTCTTATGTTATTTCCCTTTTTGGTAATTTGTTCTTTTTTCTCTTTCATAAAAATTGCCCCCTTTCTTAAGGCCATTTTACCATGTAAACTTTAGAATTACTAATTAAAATAGTTTTTATCTCTGATATTACCTATTATAATAACAGTATGAAGCCTGATAGAATTATAAGAAGTAAACACAGGAAAAAGACTATAGCCATTGAAGTTACAGAGGAAGGAGAAGTTGTTCTTAGAGTTCCATTAAATACGAAAGATGTTGAAATAGAAAGGATAATTCTAAAAAATAAAGATTGGATCAAGAAAAAAAGAGTGGAGATACTTTCTAAAGCAAAGATAACCAGAAAAGAATTCAAAGAGGGAGAAAAGTTTTTATTTCTTGGAAGAGAGTATCCTTTAAAGGCAATAAAACCACAAGACAAACCTTTGAAATTCAGTAGGGAGGGTTTTGTTCTTTCAGATAGGCATCTTGAGGTGGCAAAGGAAATATTTGTAAAATGGTATAAAGATAAAGCAAAAAGAATAATTTCAGAGAGAGTAAAATTTTATGCAAAAGGGCGGAGTTTCCATTATGATAGAGTGAGGATAACCAGTGCAAATAAAAGATGGGGTTCATGTTCAAAAAGAGGAAACTTAAACTTTTCCTATAGGTTGATTATGGCACCACTCTCTGTAATTGATTATGTTGTAGTTCATGAATTGTGTCACATAAAGGAAAGAAACCATTCCAGAAATTTCTGGAAACTTGTGGAATCTATTATGCCTGATTATAAAACCTCCAAAGATTATCTTAAAAACAATGGTTATCCTTTAAGAATCTAAGAGGTGATTAAATGAGAGATCTCGTGATAAGAGAGCTTAAAGTAAATGATTATAAAAAACTTATCAAGCTGTGGGAAAAAGCAGGTCTTCCCTACAAACCAAAGGGGAGAGATAGTCTTGAAAATATCAAAAGACAACTTAAGAGAGAGAACACACTCTATCTTGTTGCAGAGTTAAATGGGGAGATAATTGGTTCAGTGCTTGCCACCCATGATTCAAGGAAAGGCTGGATAAACAGGCTTTCAGTTCTACCCTCCTTTCAGGGGAAGGGAGTTGCAAAAAAACTTGTAGAGGAAGCAGAGAGATGGTTTTATGAAAATGACATTGAAATAGTTGCATGTCTTATTGAGGATTGGAATGTTCGTTCCATGAAGTTTTTTGAAAAAATGGGATACATAAAACACGAAGATATTTTTTACTTTACAAAGAGAAAAAATCCAGATGTATAGAGTGTTTAAAATTAATAGTGTTATGATATTATAAATGTAAAGATAACAAAATTCAAAACTGAAGGAGGAGAAAAAATGCCAAAACTTTCCGAAATTGAGGGAATTGGTGAATCTTATG
>CAZNRO010000121.1:0-1543 GCA_964575745.1 uncultured Caldisericota bacterium
CTTGTGGTTGTTCATGAAACCTGGAAGAGAGCTGGATGGGGAGCAGAAATTGCCAGTGTAGTTCAGGAGGAAGCGTTTGATTATCTGGATGCACCTATCTTAAGAGTTGGTGAGAAAAATGTTCCCATGCCGTTTAGCCCACCGCTTGAAGAATTCGTCACTCCAGATTATAAAGATGTGATTAATGCAGTTAAAAAGATCTTGGAGTAAAAAATGTATGAAGTAAGGATGCCAAAATTTGGTTTAACAATGGAAACGGGCTTTATAGAGAAGTGGTTTAAAAAGGAGGGTGAAGAGGTCAAAAAGGGTGAACCATTACTTGAGGTTTCATCAGAGAAGATAACAAATGAGGTAGCTTCACCAGTTAGTGGAATTATCAAAAAAATAATGGGAGAAGAAGGGAAAGAGTATAAAGTAGGAGAGGTTATAGCTTTAATTGAAGAGGAAGGAGAAAAAGAGGAGAAGAAAGAACCAGCACCTCCAAAGAGGAGAGAGGAACGGATAAAAATATCTCCTCTTGCAAGAAGAATAGCTAAAGAAATGAATATTGATCTATCAAAAGTTAAAGGAAGCGGCCCTGGAGGAAGAATAGTTAAAAGAGATTTATTACTGTTCCTCTCGTCCTCCACCTCCTTGGAGGAAGTAGTAGTAGAAAAACTTTCAGGTTTAAGAAAAGTTATCTCTGAGAGACTGTCAAAATCATTTCATACGGCAGTAACGGTAACAAACATATTAGAAGTTGATTTTACCGAATTTGTAAATAGAGTTAAGGAAACTAACATTAGTGTCACATCTGGATTAATATTTATTGTCTCAAGTACCTTGAGTAAATTTAGGAAATTCAATGCACATCTTGATGGAAATGAGTTGAAAATTTACACCCATATAAACATTGGTATTGCTGTTGATACAGAGAAAGGTCTTGTTGTTCCAGTCATTAAAAATGCTCACTTCTTATCGCTTCATGAAATAAACAATAAGCTTATGGAAGTTGTATCTAAAGCAAGAAAAGGTACTCTAAAGGTAGAGGAAATGCACGATTCTACATTCACAATAACCAATCTTGGAATGATGGGAACAGATATATTTACTCCTGTTATAAATCCGCCAGAAGTTGCAATCTTAGGAGTTGGTAGGATCAAAAAGGGAATCAGAATTTTTAATAATACATTCTCTATAAGAGACATGGGGTTTCTTTCTCTATCCTATGATCATAGGGTTATCGATGGTGCTGATGCAGCAAAATTTTTAAAGGAATTAGCTAACTTAATTGAAAACCCTAACTTTTAAATTGGGAAAGGAGGTGAGAAAATATTACATTTTTTAAAAAAACAAAACTTTTAGAGAGGAGGTCAATTATGAAAAAATTTGTAAGCCTTGTCTTAATCATATCCCTTCTGGCTGTTTTGGGATTTTCCACCTATTCCTGCAAGCCAAAGGAGGAAAAACCTACATGGACTCCAAAGGAGGAGTATAAACTAAGTGTGGTAGTCGGTCCTACCTTCTGGTGGGGCATGGGCGCACAGAAATTTGCTGATTTGGT
>CAZNRO010000122.1:0-1501 GCA_964575745.1 uncultured Caldisericota bacterium
TAAGTTCAGGAAGTTTTGGATATTTTATTTCTAAAATTTTTATTTTAAACTTAGCTTCGTTTATTTTTACTGTTTTTTCCTCCCCAACCTTCATGCCAACAACATGTCCCTCAAAGATGTTTCTTCCCTCTCCTACAACAAGTGAAGAGGTTTCCCTTTTTTCTTCCTCTTCTAAGCCATAAGATAAAACAACATAATCCCCCTCATCAACTTCTCCGTCCTTTTTGGGAATGTATTCCTTAAATTCTTCTCTTAATTCCTCTATTTTTTTATCTATCTCTTCGCTGGATACATCTTTTATCTTTTCAATAATTTTTTCTATCTTAGGGCTCTTAACTTCTGGAATTTTGTAAATGGTAATGGTGAATTTAGGATTATCCCTTGAGAAATCTTTTAAGCTTGTTTCAAGAGTTGGAAAAACCCTTTTTTCATCCTTAAGGATCTCCTGTATGGCTTTCTTAGAAACATCCTCTTTTATTTCATCAAGCACTCTCTCTTCGTCTATAAGACCTCTAATTAAACTTATTGGTGCTTTTCCCGGTCTGAAGCCTGGGACCTTTATGCCTCTTGCAAGTTTCCCTAAAGCTTTGTTATAGAGATTTTCAAATTCCTTATTTTCAATGGATACCTCAAACTCAATTCTGTTTTCTTCTCTCTTTATTTCACTTGTTTTCAATCTAATAACCTCCTCTTCCTAAAACTACCCTATTGTACCACTCAAGAAATTTTTTAACTCTATTGCCATAGGATATTTTATCCTCGTTTTCTCTCTTGAGTTTTTCTTTAAGTTCAATTAATTTCTTATCTGCAAAATTCTCTATATACCTTTTCTTAACTTGTTCTCTTACTCTCTCAAAGCTATCAACCTTGTCAAGAATCTTAAATATGTAGAATCCGTCAAGAGTCTCAATGGGTTCTGAAATTTCCTCTGGTTTCATGTCAAATATCTTCTCATTTATCAAGGCGTTAAATTTAAATATATCAAAGTAATCAAGAACGCCATTATTCTCCTTCTCATCGGAGTACTCTTTAACAACTTCATCAAAAGGAACACCTTCCTTTATTTTTTTATAAGCTTCATTAATTTTTTCCCTCTGTTTATCCCAGTTCTCTTTGTCTTCGTCCTTCTTTATAAAGACCATCTGAGCCTTAAGTTTTACGAATTCAGTTTTGTTCTCCTCAAAAAACTTCTTTAATTCTTCATCTGTTGCATTTTTCTCTATTTCTTTTTCAAAATCCTTCTTCACAAGATTTGCGTATGCTTTTCTTACCTTGTCAAGGCTTGCAAGATATTTTAATGACTCATCCTTTAGATCCTCATCAGTTATTTTGTATCCTTTTTCTTTTGCATATTGCATTACAAGTGAATCACCAATTATGTCTTCAAGGGTTTGCTTTTTAAAATACTGGACAGTTTGTCCAAATTCAGGGTTAAATATATCCGCTGGATTCATAAATGTCTTTAATCTTGAAATAACTTCAAAGGTAGTTATTATATCAT